>JACCUV010000352.1 GCA_013698495.1 Chloroflexia bacterium | reverse complement strand
GAATGTGACCGTGCCCTTTTCCTGGGCGTTGATCATCGGCACTGAAAAGACGGTTGAGGCTGCCGCGGCCGCGCCGGAGCCCGCGGCGCCCTTGACGAGCGAGCGGCGCGTCACGTGCTTGCCGGCGGTCGTGGTCACGAATGTCGCGAACTTGTCCTTCTGCGTCATGCCTTGTGTCCTCCTGACCGATTCGCGGATTGCGAAGCGGCAGCGTGATAGAAGCGAAAAGCCGTCAGCCCACTTTGCACGCACACCAGGCACACGTCTCTGCCTGGCTGCACCGCGTCTGGATCCTCCTTGTCACTCTCAATTGCGACATGATTGGGTCCCATTCCTCGTTGGCTGCACTCGACGAGCCGGGTGGGCAGGCGGGGGCCGCCACCGTGTTTTTTTGACGTGAGTGGAAAAGTAGCCCTTTCGGGTCAGGCGTGTCAATAGGTGAAACTCATGAACGCGCGCCCGGCCTGCGAATTACGTGATTTGGGGCGACGGCGAAGGCGTCCCTTGCACAAGACGTGCGCAGTCGATAGGCTGCTCAGGCGCCACAGTCGGCCGGTGGAACTCAGGATTACCACTGTATGAGGGGTGAGCAGGTTCATGGCGGTCGTCGACCTCAATGCGGTGTCAATCTGGACTCCCGAGAAAACACCGATCCTCAGTGCGATCGACTGGCAGGTGCGATCAGGTGAACATTGGGTGGTGCTCGGTCCGAATGGCGCCGGGAAAACCACATTGCTGTCCGTTGTTGCGGCCGATCGCCATCCAAGCAGCGGCACGGTCGAGTTGCTCGGTGAGCGCGTCGGTCATACCGACATGCGCACTCTGCGGACACGTATCGGACGCGTCGATCCCTCGGCGCGCGCCCTCGACTGGCTCACTGCTCGCGAACTGGTCCTGACCGGCCTCAAGAACACGGTCTGGCCGCGGTGGGAAGATTGGGGCCAGCCTGAGTACACCCGAGCGGAAGCGCTGCTCGACCTCGTCGGTTGCCACGAATACGCCCAGCGTGAGTTGAAGACGCTTTCGCATGGCGAACGGCAACGCATTCGTATCGCCAGAGCGCTGATTTCTTCCCCCGAACTGCTCCTGCTCGACGAGCCGGCCACCGGCCTCGACTTCCCGGCGCGCGAGGCGCTGCTCACATCGCTCGACGCGATGGCTGTTGAACATCCTCACCTGCCAACTGTGATGGTGTCGCACCACCTTGAAGACTTGCCCCTGAGCGTTAGCCATGTCCTCCTGCTCCGGGAAGGTCGGATTCTGGCGATGGGGCCGGTAGGCGAACTGCTGACCAGCGACCTCATATCCGAGTGCTATGGCTTCCCGATCGACGTTCACGCTTTCGACGGCCGCTGGACGGCCCGCGCTTCCGCCGGTTGGACCGTCAGCCACCACGACGATGCCGGTGTCGGATGAGTGAACGACAGCCGGCCACGTGTCCATGGGCTATCGCGAATTCGGCGACGATTGGATAGACTGCCGGGACAAGGAACCAGTTGTTCTCGCAATCAGGAGATCCGAAACCGTGAATGACCTCAAAACAGGCGGCCAAACGGATCCGGCGCTTCCGGAATACGACGTCGTGATCGTCGGTGGCGAGGTGATCGATCCCGGAACCGGCACTATCGGCGCCTTCGACATCGCAGTCAAGGATGGCCGGATTGCTGCTGTCGAGGCCGCGATTCCAACCGAACGAGCCAGACGCGTGATCGACGCCACCGGTCAGATCGTGACTCCCGGCCTCGTCGACCTCCACACCCACGTCTACTGGGGCGCTACCTATTGGGGAATCGAAGCCGATCCCGTCGCGGCCCGCACGGGGGTGACCACCTGGCTCGATGTTGGGAGCGCGGGAGCCTACAGTTTCCCCGGGTTTCGCGAGTACATCGTCAACCCGAGTCGCGCGCGAATCTTTGCCCTGCTCAACCTGTCATCGATCGGCCTGATCGCGCCGACGTGGGAACTTGCCAACCCCGACTACTGGAACATCGATCTCGCCGCCGAGGTTGTCGAGCGAAACCGGGATATCGTGCTCGGCATCAAGGCCAGGATCGACTGCAACACGACGCGCGGCGTGGGCATTACGCCGCTCGAAAAGGCGCGGGAACTGGCCGACCGCGTCGGCTTGCCGCTGATGACCCACATCGGAAACGGTCCGCCGACAATCGACGAAGTCCTCAAGTTGCTGCGTCCGGGCGATATCCTCACGCATTGTTGCACTGGTGGCGACATGCGTGTGCTGGGCGACGATGGCCACGTGCGTCAGGACCTGCGTCGTCTGCACGAGGCGGGAGTCGTGCTCGATGTCGGGCACGGCGCCGGGTCCTTCGCCTATGCGACCGCGGAGGCCATGCTTGCCGACGGGATCGTCCCTGATGTGATTTCGAGCGACATTCATCAACTTGCGATCCAGGGGCCGATGTTCGATCTGCCGACAACCCTCTCGAAGTTCCTCAACCTGGGGATGAGCCTGGAACAAGTGATCGCGTGCGCCACGGTCAACGCTGCCAAAGCGGTTCGATTGAGTGAACTGGGAACACTCGCGCCGGGCGCACCAGCCGACATTGCGCTGTTCCGGATCGAGACCGGTGACTACTGGTTCTACGACATCGGGATGCAAGAGCGTCAGGGTGATCGGATGCTCGTCAACACGCTGACGATGGTCGATGGGGTGGAGCTGGCGGAGGTTCCCGAACGGGAGCTGCACTTCTGGGCGAAAGTCCCACAGCAGCAACGTTCCGCGGCAGCGATTGGCGTCCGCGCCCGGCAATCGTTGAGTTGATGCGGCGGCAAGTGGGAGCGAAATCGTTGGACATCATGAAGAAGAAAGCGAATCCGCGAGTTCGATACGGCTTCTACCTGCGTCCGTCGTACGCGATGAGCCGCGCACAGTGTGAAATGCACGACATCCTGCGACGGCAGTTCGGATTGGAAGCCGGCGGCAAGTTCATGCCGCACGCCACGATCATGAGTTTCTTTCGCTCAGAAGCGTCGATTGAGCGGATCAAGGACGCGATCGACCGGTCCGTTGCTGGCCGCCGATCGTTCGTTGTCACCAACACCGGTCCGAAACCACACAAACGTACCGGCGTGTATCTCGATGTTCAGCACAATGCCGATGGCTCGCCGAATGTCGCGATGCAGGGACTGCACGAAGCGGCCCACGCGTCGCTTATGCCAATGGTCCATCCTGACTGCGAGTTCGCCTTCAAGGATTGGGCGGGTCCACACTTCTGGGCGCACCTGACGCTGGCCATGGCGGATATCCCCGATTTCCTGTTCGACGAAGTGCTGGCGTTTGCCGAATCGGCAAGTCCGATCGGCCCACCTGAATTCCTGGCTGAGTATTTTCATCTCTACGCCTTCCAGAGCGATGACTGGGGCGGCGCGTGGTGGGAATCGATGACCTGGCGACTACTGCATTCGTGGCGTTTGGGCGCCTGAGCGCGGGACGGATTGCGCGGGGCATCGTATGCTTGCCCCGTTACCGAATCGGCACATGCATTTCTGATAGTCGGCGACCTCTCCAATGACTTGCAACCAACCAATCGGCGTTTTCGACTCTGGTATGGGCGGTCTCAGCGTCTTGAGCCAGATGCGCGCGTTGCTGCCGCATGAAGATGTGTTGTACTACGCCGACAATGCGTATTGCCCGTACGGGTTGCGGAGCCAGGCTGAAATCCAGCACCGATCCCGCCTGATTGCGCATTTCCTGATCGATTGCGGGGCCAAGGTGGTTGTTGTTGCGTGCAACACTGCAAGCGCGATGGCGATCGACGACCTTCGCGGGCACTTCCCCAGCATTGACATCATCGGATTGGAGCCCGCTGTCAAACCGGCCGTGAAACTCACCCGAAGCGGAAAAGTGGGTGTGCTGGCGACACCGCGCACAGTCGCCGGTGAGCGAATGCGCTGGCTGATCGAAACGCATGCGGGTGGTATTGAAGTGCACACCGTGGCGGCGTCGGGCCTGGTGGAGCTGGTGGAAGCTGGTGAGTTGACAGGAACCAGAGTCAAAGAGGCATTGAGTCCGCTGCTCGACCCGATGATTGAAGCCGGTGTCGATGTGATCGTATTGGGCTGCACCCACTATCCATTCCTGCGCACCGAGATCGAAGCCTACATGGGATCGGATGTGCCTGTGATCGACAGCGGTCTGGCGATAGCGCTCCGCACCCGCCATGTTCTCAACGAGTCAGGATTGTTGACCACGGATCTCGGTGTCGGAAACCTGGCGTTGATGACCAGCGCTTCGGTCGCCGAGGTCGAACCGGTGGCGCAACTGCTGCTCGGTGAAACGGTAACCGTGGCCTCGATTCCGGTCACGAGCCTGGTTCTGGACCGGCGATGAACGTCGCAATCGCGGGTTGCGCACACATTCACACCCCCGGCTAAATTCGTTGGTTTAAAGACAACCCGGCAGTACGCGTCGTCTCCGTGGGCGACGGGGACCAGACGGCCTGCATTGTTCGCGGGGTGTCGTTCCTTTGGGGGTACCCGATCGACGACCAGGTTGACGATTTCTCGCACTATTCGAGTAAAATCTGCACCATTCATGTCGCGAATGGCGTTTTCATTCCAGCGATTCTCACAATGGTTGACGTGTGACAACCGGTTCAGGCAGGACCTCAAGACTCCTCCTGGGTCGGTACTTTGTCCAAGACAGACTGTCGGGTCCGCCCTCAACGAGCCGTCATGTTGTGCGCCAGCGAAACATCGGACCCGCTGGATACCAGCGAACCACTTCCGACGCAGTCGGCAACTGATAGGGCCGTCCGAATGCGTGCGCTGACGCGGAACAGGCCCTTCGACTGCGCTCTGGGCAGGGGATTTCTTCCTTCGTCAGCGTGACGGTTGGTGAAGTGTCAATCAGAGTTGGACGTAGAAGTCGGAATCACAACTCATCCGTGGAATGAGGGGTTGCAACCGGTACGCGATTCGCCTTAATCCGCGACTGCCGCCAACTCGGCTTTACGTTCCGGCGTCCAGCGGATGTTGAGCGAGCGGTTGGCGCCAACTTCATCGAGACGCTTGTACTCAGTGTTGTATGGGGCGCCTGTCACCTTGGCGGGATCGGTTTCGGCTTCGTCTGCGATCTGCAGCATCGCGTCGATGAAGTAGTCGAGCGTTTCCTTCGATTCGGTCTCAGTCGGCTCGATCATCATCGCCTCGGAGACGACCAGTGGGAAGTACGTGGTCGGCGGGTGTACGCCAAAATCGAGCAGCCGCTTCGCCATGTCGAGGGTCCGTACGCCGTTCCGCTTCTGGCGACTTCCCGAGAGCACGAATTCGTGCATGCAAGTCCGTTTGTAGGCCAGTTCGAATCGATCCTGGAGCTTGACGCGGAGGTAATTCGCGGCGAGCACCGCGTCCTCGCTGATCATCCTCAGTCCCTCGGCCCCATGCATCCGGATGTAGCAATAGGCGCGCACATGCATCCCGAAGTTGCCATGGAAGGAATGTAATTGACCGATGCTGTGGCTCGGCTGGAACCACTCGAAGCGGTCTTCGCCTTCAACCTTGCGGACGCGAGGACCGGGCAGGAACTCCGCGAGTTCTTCGGTGACTCCAACCGGTCCCGAACCCGGTCCACCCCCACCGTGCGGAGTCGAAAACGTCTTGTGCAAGTTGTAGTGCATGATGTCGATGTCGAGATCGCCGGGACGCGCGATGCCGAGGATGGCGTTGAAGTTTGCCCCGTCGTTGTAGACGAGCCCGCCCGCTTCGTGCACGACATCCACGATCTCGTGAATGTGTTCGTCCCACAGACCCAGCGTGTTCGGGTTCGTGATCATCAGACCGGCGGTCTCCGGACTGACCATTTCTCGAAGCTTGTCGAAGTCAGTATTGCCCCGAGAGTCCGACGGAACGGTGACGACATCGAACCCCGCCATCCTTGCCGTCGCCGGATTGGTGCCGTGGGCCGAATCCGGGATCAACATTTTGGTGCGCCGGGTTTCGCCCCGGCGCCAGTGCCAGGCCTTGATCATCAGGCAACCGGTCAATTCGCCGTGCGCGCCGGCGGCTGGCTGCAGCGTGACGGCGTGGAAACCGGAAATCTCGGCCAGCATCTCCTGCAAGTCGTGCATCAGTTCGAGGGCGCCCTGAACAGTGCTTTCGGGTTGGAATGGGTGCAGGCGGGCAAATCCAGGGTAGCGAGCGACGGCCTCGTTGATTTTCGGGTTGTATTTCATCGTGCACGACCCGAGCGGGTAGAAGTCGATGTCGATTGCGTGATTCTTTTGGCTGAGGCGCGTAAAGTGGCGGATTGTGTCGATCTCGCTGACTTCTGGCCAGTCGAGTGTTTCGCGCGCAAGTTCTGCTGGAAGCTCCGTCTCCGGGACGTCCGATGCGGGGAAGCGGACACCGCGCCGACCTGGTTTGCTCAACTCGAAAATCAGTGGCTCAACCGCCATGGAACGCGTTCTCCATCTCGTGGAAACATCGGGGTGTGGGTCGGGTGGGCGGTCAGCGAGTCGCCCGTGCCACGGTGGATGGTAGCAGAGTTCCGGCGCTCGATGCCGGGTCGCCACGACCCTCCACGCGGTGAAGCTGGAGCCAGGTCGCAGATCGCGCCGTGCCGAACGATCGATTCATTGGATACTGGTTAATGCTGCGACGTAGCGATCCCGCCTCGACCCGGTCGATCTATCCAAAGAGGTCTGTTCGTGAATCCGTACCTGGCCGTTTCCCTCGTGATGTGTGGCGTGATCGTGCTCTCGCTGGCGGCAACGGCCTATATGGCCGTCTACTTTACACGGAGGGCTCGCGCGGATCTGGAATTGGCGCTCACTTCCCTTGCGGCGGTGATCGATGGCAAGGCAAATGTGGAAGA
Source organism: Chloroflexia bacterium (assembly GCA_013698495.1). Classification (GTDB taxonomy): domain Bacteria; phylum Chloroflexota; class Chloroflexia; order Thermomicrobiales; family UBA6265; genus JACCYX01. The sequence continues at coordinate 3,386 of JACCUV010000352.1, read as the reverse complement.
TGCCCTGGTCGAAGGCCGATTCAACCGAAGACTCGCCTTCGGACGCATGGCTCATGCCGAAGGGGGACCGGTGCGTGTCTTCCAAACGGAACTGATCGACGCCGCCGGCGGCGAGAAGTGGCTCTTCGTTGGCTATCCGGAAAAGGGAACCACAGAGTTTCGTCCGCGCGACTCCCCAATGTTTCACGGCCTTCCCGTGCTGGATAGGGAAGACCTCGCCGCCGCCCTGAGGGTGTTGGCTGAGTGGTTCCAGCTCGACTACTCACCCGACGGTGGATACGTCCGTTTGAGCGTGCCGATGGCGACACGCAAGGACATCCCTGGTGACGATGCTTTCCGCCGCCAGCTCGAAATCCTGGACACATTGGCGAACGAAAATCGACACCTTCAGGAGAGCCTGAATGCAAAAGGAACGGGCGCCGGTGAGTAGCTGGTCCGCTCGGGAGTCACATCCGATCCGCGTCGACAGCGCCGAAGAGCAGTACGCCTATATGCTGGCCCGGTTCGGCGATCCCACCGGATGGAACGTTGTCGCCCAAATGTTCGATTTGACCGCCGATGGCCGCGACCTGGAGCGCGTCGATATCGCCCTCCAGTCCGGAGACGCTGTGCGGGTGGCGTTCACCTCCATGAGGGACGAGTTGTTCGTCGACTCACCGGAAGAGGAGGAAAGCAGCGTCGGATTTCTCGACCGCGCGATGGAGTCGGCGTCTGCCTTCTCGATGGCGAACCCGCCCCATCATCCTGGGACACTGGCGCGGTTCCCCGTGCCTTCCTCCACTTATGCCAATGCCTTGTCGGTTCCGATGCCGGTGCTGGCGCTCGACGGCGGCAAACGCGGACTCTATGCTCCGCCCCGGTTCGTGGTGATCGAATACGGGACGAGCGAGGCGAAAGGCGTCGGCGAGTTCCCCGGATTCGATCCCGAAGATTGGCCGCCGACTCGCCTGGGTGACTGGCCCCCAGCGACCTTGACGAACATGCACCGGTTGCGGTTGCAGGGCACGATCATGCGCTTCAGCGCGGTCTGGAACCGCGTCCTGAAAGCCTGGTTCGCCAAGGAAATCATGGAATCTCCGGATTTGACCGCGGACATCCGGGAGGCGCTCGACACACGCGCAATGCTCGACGTGCCGGGATTCCTGCCGTATTACGAACGGCTCAACCCCGTGTTCGCCAGGTGGCTCACCCGTCACTCCACCGCCGGTTGACGCTCGCCCGATGGCGGCGCCGGCCATTCAGCGAACCGATCGACACGTTCACCGCGACGCCATGCTGGAAGGACAAAGTATCCGCTGCGCAATAGCTTACCGGCGAGCACCCAGCCAACCGTGGTCACCGCCGCTCCCACCAGGATGTCAATGACGTAGTGTTCGCCGAGGTAGATAAGCGCGAGTCCCATCGAGATGTTGTACACCCAGGCCGCGATCCGCCAACCCCTTGCGTAGTCCATCGCCACAAACACAAACAGGAACGTCACCGCGAAGTGAATTGACGGCATCGCCGCGATCGGATTCGATTCGCCGACGACGTTGTATCCGGCCTGATAGAGCCCACCCCCCAGTTGCTTGCCGATCGGTTCCATTATCCGAAGGGTGGTAGGAGCTCCTGGAGAGTTGACCGACTCTGGCGCCATCCACGGCGGGTTGCTCGGTAGCGCGAAGTAGAGCGCCAACCCCAACGTCAGCAGCAGCGCAAGCCCCAGGAGCATTTGCCGGAACGCCTCCGGCTTGTTCCACCACAAGTACACGGCCACGGCGTGCGGCGCCAGGAAGTACGACCAATGGATGAAGGTGAAGTAATAGTCGTGCCACTGCAGGCTTCCTGCTGTATACCAATCCGCCTGCATTCGAATCGTCGGCAACTCGCCATTGAAAAGCCACCGCTCCATCTCGGCGGCTTTCGTATTGACGATCCGAGCCCATTGCGTTTCGTCCGCCAGCGAACGCAGAAAAGTGAACACGAACCAGATCAGGGCATACGGCGCGAACGCGCCGAGCAATGAGCGGGCTCGACCGAACGGCACGACGAGAACGGCAAGAACGGCGAACAGACCCCACCCCAGGAACTGGCGGTTCGTGAAGAGCGAAACCACAACGAGAACCAGCGCGAACGCCACCCGAACCTGGAAGTCGCGTCTGAGGATCAAGGACCGGTCGAACCGGATGCGCCTGAAACGCCTGGACGTCCCGGTCAGGTCATCGGTAGATTCAGGATCGGGTGGGTGAGAGTGGTCCAAGAGCCCGCCTTACCCCCGTCAGAGCGAATGAGAGCGAATCGCGGCATGGTTGACGCACGAAAAGCTTCGACGTGCGTTGTCATTCCGGTCCTGAGCTTGCCGAAGGAGCGAAGAATCGTAAGGTCTCCAATAGACCACGGATGACACATCAATCTTTATGAATTCCGCTGTAGAGTGCTGTTGACTGCGTGAGCAAAACGGCGCGTTGGACGCATCGAGATACACCAACCAAGAGGCAAGTCACACCTGACAATTCGATTCAGTTGGCATAAGAGTATACGCGAGGCGCCTGCCGCTAGGGCGAGTAGCGATCCTTCGCCTTCTTGGTGACCTGAATTCGATCTTCGCCGCTGTCGGGATGCGGTTTGCGGGCCATGAACCCACGTCGCAGTTGCTCGGCAATCCATTGATCGTCGAAACCGTGCGTCGCGGCCAGAGCATCCGCTTCATCCGGTGGCAGCCCACCTTCTCGCGACAGCGCCTCTGCATAGTACCCCTTGCGTCGAACCTCGTCCTCGGAGGTCGCGCTCAGCACGAGCCGCTCGACGACCGGCCCACCTTCGAGATGGGTCATAATTTCGGGAATGTCCTTGACCGTGACCCCGTTGTAAATCACGTTGTCCGGGTAGACCACGATGTTGGGCCCGCAATCGCACAGGTCAATCGTCCCGCAGTTGTTGACCAGGATGTCGGCATCGACTCCCTTGCGCAGCACAGCCAGCCGCAGCCGCCCGGCCACATCCATTGCGCCCTTCTGATTGCAGTGCACGGCAGTACATACCATAACGTGCTTTTTGGTCCAGTACATGTCCCGCCCTTGTCAGCGACCACGGATCAGTCCGACTGAGCCGCGATCCACGCCTTCCAGTCGTCATTCAATCGATCGCCATCGATCCCGATCGCGTTCGTCATTGCCTCATCGTAGGGCACCCCGGTCGCGAACGCGTCGATCAACGCGGCAATCCCCTCGTCGCCATACGTCACCTCGATGTATTCCACCGCGGTCCAGCTCGCCGCATAGGCGAGCGTCGCCTGACTGGGCAAGTACGGAAAACTGACATCGAGCGAGCCCAGATCGAACAAGGCATCGTCCCGATGCGCCCGGATCGCCATCTCCATGTAGCCGCTTGTGCCACCGACTTGAAAG
>JACCUV010000343.1 GCA_013698495.1 Chloroflexia bacterium | reverse complement strand
TTCTTCAGGCTGATCCGGAATGTGCCCGTCGGCGTTTCGAAACCCGCCTTGCCCGAGCTGATGTAGGTCTGCATGATCGGACTGTTGCCCTGATACACAATCATGTACTGGGTGCTGAGGTTGATGTCGATCCAGACCTCGCCGCCACCTGGAACATACCCCGCCGCGATTGCGATTTGCTGTGGTTCCGGTTCCGGTGGAGGGACGAACAGGGCCTCGTCGTACATCGGCACGTCGCCCTGTGCCACCGGCGATTGATCGAGACCGTACTTCTCGGCCAGGAGCAGCCCCACCGGGACCATTTGCGCGCCCTCGCCTGGGGCGATCTGCAACTGCCCGCGTTCGAAGACCTGATAGATGACGCCGCCAGATTCGTATTCCTCGGTCAACGGGTTGCCAAGGTAACTTGCCTCGCCGGTCAACTCCCAGAAATCGCGGAACTCGCCGCTGACCGTGTGCCGGGTTTCGGCGACGAATCGGGAACTGAACTCAATCGCGCTGTTGGTCACCGGCAGCCAGGCTTGAGCCATGCGCAGCGATTCTTCGCTGCGGGCGCTTTGCTTCGGCTCGCCAGTTGAGTTCCAGGCCGCGATCGATCGCGGAAGGCTGATCGGCCGCAACTCCTCGCCGATATTGCCAATGTGGAAATATCGGCCCTCGGCGTCGCCTTCCGGCCAATACTCGAACCGCGCGTACTGCAGGTACTGAACGATATGACCGTTGTCGAGCGTGATTTCCGGCGTGACCGGGTATCCGTACGAGGCCTCTTTGCCGCTATCGCGCCAGACATCGAGGAACACCTGATCGAGCGTGTGACCGGTTTGCTCGATGTAGACCCTGCTCGGCGGTGACCATTCGGCGCCCGCCGGCGAGGTCAATGGCGCGAACAGCGTCAGCAGAAGCGCCACGGTCGCGAAAACGAGGGCAATCGCCCCTCGCTGCCTGGTTCGATTCGTTCCGGTTCGCACATCGTCGTACGCGCCCGTCGCTATGCCGGCGATCATCGTTCCCACTCTCCCACTGCTACCCAACCGAGTCCATCCCACGACGCCGCCAATTGGGACGGTTCAACGCTCACCTGTCTACTTTCGTAAACGCCGCGAAATCACTGCCGGTTTCGTCGGATTCATGAAGCAATGCGCCAACCCGGACCATGACCGTTCCGATCAGAGTGTACGTACAGTATATACCATTTCCGTCATTTGGGAAGCGCTTTTGAGGACCGCTATCGAATATCGAGGTCCAGGCTGATATCCATTGAGGGCGCCGAGTGCGTCAGCGCCCCGCATGAGATCAGATCCACACGGGTTGACGCCAGGTCACGAATGCGTTCGAGAACGATGCCGCCCGATGCCTCTAGCAGGATACTCCCGTCGACTGCGTCGCGTCGAGCAACGGCCTCGGCAATCTGCGCGTTGCTCATGTTGTCGAGCATGACGACATCGGCCCCGGCGGCGAGCGCCTCGTCCAGCTGGTCCAGGGTGGTGACCTCAATTTCAATCTTCAATGTGTGCGGCGCCTCATCCCGCGCGCCGCGGATCGCCTCGGTCACCCGATTCCGGCCACCGATCGCCGCCAGGTGGTTGTCCTTGATCAGCACGCCATCGGCCAGCCCGAAGCGGTGATTGCGACCTCCCCCATGCTGGACAGCGTGTCTTTCGAGCAGGCGCATGCCAGGCGTTGTCTTTCGCGTGTCCACCACCTGGGAAACGCTGCCCTCGGTTTCAGCGACGTACCGGGCCGTGATTGTCGCAACGCCGGAAAGCCGCTGCATGAAATTCAGGGCGGTCCGCTCCGCCGTCAGCAGCGATCGCGCTGCCCCGCTAACCCGTGCTACCTGCGTCAACGCCTCGACACGTTGACCATCCTTGACCAGCGCCTCGAATACGATTGACGAGTCAACGCGCTGGAAGACAAACTCCGCCACCTCGATGCCCGAGATCACTCCCTCCGCCTTGGCGAGAATCGTGCCCTCGGCGATCGCCGCCGCCGGAACCGTCGCCAGCGTCGTGATGTCGCCGGCGCCGATGTCCTCCGCCAGCGCCAGCTCGACGATCGCCTCCCAGCCCCGGCGCCGTGCCACCCC
>JACCUV010000338.1 GCA_013698495.1 Chloroflexia bacterium | reverse complement strand
GATTGGGCGCGCCTCGCGCTCGTTTCGCCGAATGGTCAGTGCATTCGCGATCGAGCAGCGCGATCGATGGTCTTCCATCGAATGCCGCCCAGTTCCAGTCGACAACGCCAACCGCGATTGTCGGCCGCGGCAGGTTGCACAACCCGCCGTGGTTCCTGATCCCGGACGACCTCGTAAACACGAGCGACGCCGGAGGAGATGCGATATCGGGCCGGTGGTGTAGGCAACCCCCAGGCTTCAACGGATCGCAAGGAGCGTTTTCAATCGGGACCTGATCCGTTACAGGAGTAGCACAACGTGAATTTCACCGGACCGAAAGTCAAGAAATCCCGAGCGCTCGGGGTCGCCCTGACACCCAAAGCGCAGAAGTACATGCGGAATCGGCCATACCCGCCCGGCCAGCACGGCCAGCGTCGTCGACGCCGCCCCTCGGACTACGGCGTCCAGTTGCTCGAAAAGCAGCGATTGCGATTCCAGTACAACATCAGCGAAAGCCAACTCAGCAAGGCCTACAAAATGGCCGCGCGGATGCCCGGCTCAACCGGCGACAACCTCGTCCAGCTTCTCGAAGTCCGGATGGACGCCCTGGTCCTGCGCGCTGGTCTCGCGCCAACGATTTACGCCGCCCGCCAGTACGTGACCCACGGTCACTTCCGGCTGAACGGCAAGAAGGCGTCGATCCCGTCGCAACGGCTGAAGCCGGGCGACATCATTACGGTCCGCGAGAAGAGCCAGAAGAGCCCGATCTTCAACGAGTCGAGCCCCAGTGGCGTCGTCGCTCCGTACATGACGGTCGACCTCGCCAATTACTCGGCGAAGTTCGACTACCTTCCTCCACGGGAAGAAATCCCGATCATCTGCGCCGAGCACCTCGTGGTCGAGTTCTACTCACGATAGGTCCTGGCGCGAGTGTCACATCAACATCGAACAAAACACCCGGGAGCGTTTCGCTCCCGGGTATTTTCTTGTCCAGAATTGATTGGCCGATCATGCAACACGGTCGGGGTGAGAGGACTCGAACCTCCGACCTCAGCGTCCCAAACGCCGCGCGCTACCAGGCTGCGCCACACCCCGAAACTGGCGGTCAAACTCGCGCCGCCGGATTGCAGTATAGCCCGGCGGACGACCTCGCGGCAACGCGCCACGACCGGAATCAGCCTTGAATGACCCGGTACACGATTGTGTCGCCCGAGACGAACGCCACCTCAAACACGCTTCCCACCAGTGGTTCGAAGGCGGCGATGCCCGCGCTGTTGTCGGTCGAATGTAACCCATCGGTCGGGTAGTTTCGCTCAAGTTCCCCGACCACCACATACTCGATTCGGTACTGATCGAGGATCGATCTCTTCTCTTCCGGGTCCGTCGACGTGTAAAGCGTGCGCACGTCCTCGTGACGTTGGCTCAGGTCGGTCGCGGCGCGTTGTTGCCCCTGATGCCCCAACCAGCCGACGACAACCGGCAAGCCGGTGTGGACCGCGATTCGGGAACCGGCGAGTCGGTATTGTCCAAAGCTCGCCTCGGCGATCACCGGGGAGCCAGGGACTTCGCTGTTGAACCACTCGATTACATCGCGATCCTCATCGTACGCATAGACGACGCCGCCCGCCCCATGCTCGGAAATGCCCCCGTAATTCATCCAATCCAGCGCATTGAGCGTCCATGTCCCACCGGGTTGCGCGAAGTGCTGGCCAAGCCGGGCGCCAGTCGCGAACACCGGGTAGGCCAGCGACGCCAGAATCGCGACGCCGGCAACCACCAGCCCAACCTGCGCCCACGATCGGCTCATTCCGAAGCGATCAGATTCTTCCACCTCCGATTCCTCCTGGGTTTGATCGCGGGAGCGCGTCGCGGATTGATTGGCGACCACATCGTGGCAGGGCTGCGGAGCTTGCTCCGCCCGTGGCGCCCTGAAATTTGCTTCAGCAACCAAGGGGCCTCGATTGGCGCCGGGTTCACAACCACCAATATCGGTGGCGCCGGGAGTTGTGGCCGCCGTGTAGCGCTCACCGGACGCATTCGGCAAATGACGCGATAACTCGGACAACCCATGGATCATCCACGCGATGAATCCCGCACAGGCGAGGGCAAGCATGATCCAGATTCCGTTGTAAAACTTGAAGACCGAGTTCATGCGATAGTAGTCGCCGCCGGAGAGCCCATCGACGAGGTACACCAGCTCCATCCCGGCGCCCACAAACATCCCGCCCGCAATCAGCATCGCCGCGAACCGTTCCGCGGCCGGGCGCAACATCAGCCACAGCATGCCTGCGGCGAACCCGAACCCGAAGAAGAACGCAAACGCTGGTTTCTCGACCGCCAACCCACCGAGCACAACCAGCCACGCCGCAACCACCAGCAGCCGCGCCAGCCGTGCGCCGATCCCGAACTCCAGCCGCTCCCTGGCTGCCAGGATCACGCCCAGATACAGCCATCCAACGCTGACCAACACAGTCAGTCCGTCGACGAGTTCAATCCAGTGCTCCGGTCGGTCGACCACGTACCAACGCGCGAACAAGACGGCCGTGATGAACGCGACAAACACAGTGGGACGGCAAAACAGGGGCGGCGCGATCCAGAGTCGAGACATCAGGAACGAGAGCCCGCACAGTGCGATCAGGAAGAACACCCCGAAGTGAGCCTCGATCG
>JACCUV010000329.1 GCA_013698495.1 Chloroflexia bacterium | reverse complement strand
GAGTAGCGGCATTCCTCAAAGAACTTGAAACTGAAGGTAGCCTGCGAACACAGGTGAGCAGGTTTTACTATGCAGTTTATCTCGAATCCCGCGCTTATTGTGAACGGATCATGGGATACAACCGAACCCGATCGTCAGCCGAGCATGCCGAATTTCCCCGTTTGTTTCAGAGCGTGGATCCGGAAGTGACCTCCAGTCTGGCATTTCTACGCGAGCTTCGAAATACGGCTGATTGCGGCACACTGCCGAGAGCGGCGCGGCTCAACCATCTGAAGTCGCCTTACCCACGCCGAATCATGAACGATCCGGAGGAACACGTTGACCGCATCGAACACCTCAGACATGCCGCGCCTGCCGGATGACTGGGGCAAGGGTCACGGACGACTCGCCGGCAAGACCGCGCTCGTCACCGGCAGCACGCGTGGTCTCGGCCGAACGATCGCCGAGTGGCTCGCCCGCGAGGGCGCCAGCATCGTCGTCTCCGGCCGTCAGCAAGTCGACATCGACGCCTCCGTCGCCGCGATTGAGGCGCTTGGCGTCCGGGCCTGGGGCATCCCCGCCGATCTCGCCCGCGTCGTGGATACCCACGCCCTCGCAGTCTCGGCGCTCGATACGGTCGACACGGTCGACATCGTAGTCAACAATGCCGGGATGAGCATCTCCCAATCGTTCTGGGAGGTCACTGACGCCGACTACGAATACCAGGCCAACGTCAACGTCCGCGCCCCGTTCATCATTTGCCAGCATATGGCGAAGAACTGGATTGAGCGCGGAGTCCGCGGCCGGATCGTCAATGTCAGCACGATCGGGGTATTTGCCGCCCACCACGACAAAATGGTCTACAACATGACCAAGGCTGGCGTCCAAACCATGACCCGCAACATGTCGTACGAACTGGGACCATTCGGCATCACGGTCAACTGCGTCGCTCCCGGCGCCGTGCCTGAGCGACCGGGCAACGAGGAGTTCACGCCGGACATGTACCAGCATTCCGGCCAAGCGATACCTCTCGGCCGCTTCGGTCGCGCCGAAGACATCGCAACCGCCGTCGTCTACTTCTGCCTGCCCGAAACCGAGTGGACCACCGGCCAGACCTTACTGATCGACGGCGCCCACGCCGCCTCCATGCGCGGATAGCAAGAATGGCGCCCCTTTGGCTGACGCGCCCCAACCTCGTCATTCCGAGGAACGGGGAATCTCGGCCCCGCTGGATACGCGAAGCGGTATTTGCAAACTCGTTCATGGCTGCTCGTTGCGGATCCACTTCGTGTTCGCCGTCACGACGCCCGTGAATGACGAAGATCTGCCCAAGTTCCGCAGATCCCGGCAAAATGAGATGTTCAACCGGCGATTTCCGGTTGCCATTTAACATTTCGCATCATAGAATGAAGCATCTCTGTCAAACAGGGTGCCAGCGCGTCCTCATATCGACACGCCGCCGCCGTTCGAGTTGGAATGCCACCATGCCACGTGCAGAAGGGAAACCGGGATGACCGCACACGGAATGAATCGACGTCGATTTGTCCTTACCGGAGCGACCGCGGGAATTGCCTCCGCCGGTGTGCTCACGACCGCCGCGGCGCATTCGCGCGCAGGTTCGTCCCGGTACCATGCGCCGGCCTTGCTCGGGCAGGCGCAAACCACCGTAACCTGGGCGGTCCCCGGCAACCCCGAGGAGATCGCCGTCTACCAAAGCCTCGCCGATGAGTTCATGGCCGCCAATGACGATGTCGAGGTCACGCTCGACTCTGAAGCCGCTGACTTCGAGAAGTTCGTGACCCTCGTCGCCGCCGGCACCCCTCCCGATATCGGTTTCGCCACGCTCTACAACTGGCCATCGTTCGCCGAGCGCGGCATCTTCCTCGCCCTCGACTCCTTCATTGAAGAGCAGTCGTACGACCTCGAGGACTTCTACGAGCAAATCATCACGCCCTACCGCTACAACGGAGAAACGTTCGGCGAAGGCGAACTCTTTGGCCTGCCCAAGGAAATCGCGATTCGCGCGATGTACTTCAACCAGGACATCTTCGAGGCGGCCGGCATCACCGAAATGCCAACCCCGGACGACGTTTGGGATTGGGATCGCTTCATCGAAATGACCGAGGCGACGACGATCGAGGAAGGCGGCCGCACCCGCCAATACGGATACGTTCAGGACGTGCGCTGGACCTTCTGGCAAATCTGGGCGTGGTCGGCTGGCGGCGACCCGGTCGACAACCTCTTCAACCCGACGATGTCAACTCTCGACAACCCCGCCGTGCTCGAGGGCTACCAGGTCTTCACCGACTTCGTGACCAAACTCGGCACCGCTCCCTCCGCCGCGGTCACCGCCGACCAGGGACACGCCGAGATGTTCGCTGGCGGGCTTGCCGCCTCGTACAACAACGGCCGCTGGATGGTGCCACTGTTCCGCGAATCGGATTTCCGCTGGGATGTGATGCCGATGCCGATGAAGAATCAACGGGCGCAGACGCTCAGCGGTTCGATGTTCGGCATCACCAGCGGATCGCAAAATCACGATGCAGCCTGGCGGCTGCTGAGCTACATCGTCGGCGCCGAGGGTCAAACCCGAATGACGGAACTTGGCTTGCTCCTGCCTTCCCGCAAGTCGGTTGCGGAATCGGACCTCTTCCTCAACAGCGCGCCGCCCCAGAACAACCAGATCTTCCTCGATGAACTCGAGTTCGCCAAACCACTGCCGTTGACCCCGATTTATCCCGAGCTGGAAAAGGTCATCAACGACCAGACCGATCTCGTCCTGATCGGCGAGAAAACAGCCGCCGAGGCAGTCGCCGAGATGCACACGCAGTTCAACACCCTGCTGCAGGCGACGTAAGCGACACTGTCAACGAACCGCGGCCTGAGACCACTGGCGCGACGGCCAGTGGTCTCATCGTTCGGATGGCGACATGAGCGAAACAACATCGAAACCGACCGCCCCCCAGCGGATGTCGCTGGGGCGACGCGAGACGATCGCCGGTTACCTCTTCCTGCTCCCGAACCTGCTTGGCTTCGTCATTTTCACCGCCCTCGCCGTCGTCGCCTCGGCCGCGATTTCGCTGACGTCGTGGGATCTCCTCTCCGACCCTGAGTTCATCGGACTCCAGAATTACATCGACCTGTTGACCCACGATCCGCTGTTCCGGACCGTGCTCTGGAACACCTTCTACTTCACGGTTGTCAGCGTCCCGGCCTCGACCGTGATCGCCCTCGGCCTGGCCCTGATGTTCAACACCGGTCTGCGCGCGATCCCGCTCTTTCGCACCATGTATTTCCTGCCCGTAATCACGGCGACCGTCGTCGTCGCCCTGGTCTGGCGCTGGTTCTTCAATCCCGACTTCGGCATCCTCAACTACGCCCTCTTCCGGCTCGGGATCGACAGCCCTCCAAATTGGTTGTCGACGCGGACCTGGGCGATGCCCTCGGTAATCATCCTCTCCGTCTGGAAACAGGTCGGCTACAACATGGTGATCTTCCTCGCCGGCCTGCAGGCGATCCCGACGACACTCTACGAGGCGGCCTCGATCGATGGCGCCGGCCGCTGGCAACGCTTCCGCAACATCACGCTGCCGCTGCTGACGCCGACGACGTTCTTCGTGCTCATCATTTCGATCATCGGGTCGTTGCAGGTGTTCGACGCGGTACTCGTGCTCACCGGCGGCGGACCCGCCAACGCCACCCGAACGATCGTCTTCCACATCTGGGAAGAGGCCTTCGTCTTCCTCGAAATGGGGTACGCGGCGGCCGTAGCGTGGATGCTCTTCATCATGGTCTTCCTGGTGACCGCGCTGCAGTGGAAATTGCAGAAACGGTGGGTGCATTACGAAGCATGATCGAGAACGAGGGCCGAATCGTGAGCCAACACCCACAACCGCAAACCTCAAACCGGGTCTGGCCCGTCGCCGGGCGCATCCTCGCCTACCTCGTCGTCTCCCTCGGCGCGTTGATCATGATCGTCCCCTTCCTGTGGATGGCTTCGACCGCGTTCCGGGGCGGTTCGGCGTTCCAGTACCCGCCGACGTGGATTCCGGACCCGTTCTCTCTCGACAACTTCCGCGAGGTCTGGACGATCGTGCCCTTCGGTCGCTACCTCTTCAACAGCCTGTTCGTCGCCGTCTGCATCACGATTGGTGAGGTCCTGACCTCATCGCTGGCCGCATACGCCTTCGCCCGGCTGCGTTTTCCGGGCCGCGACGCGATGTTCCTGATGTACCTCGCGACACTGATGATTCCCGGTCAGGTCACGATCATCCCCAACTTCATCCTGATGCGCTACCTGGGCTGGATCAACACCTACGAAGGCCTCATCATCCCGACCGCGTTCACGGCCTTCGGGACCTTCCTGCTTCGCCAGTATTTCCTCTCGATCCCGCGAGAACTTGAGGAAGCGGCGCGGGTCGATGGCGCGAGCTATTTCCAGGTCTGGTCGCGAATCATCATGCCTCTGGCCAGCCCCGCGATCGCGACTTTGGCTGTCTTCAGCTTCATGGGCGCCTGGAACAGCTTCCTCTGGCCATTCATCATGGTCAGCACCTCGGAGATGCGGACCCTGACTGTCGCCCTGCGCTCGTTCCAGACCGACTACGGCACGGAGTGGGGTCTGATGATGGCCGGCTCGCTGATCGCAATGTTGCCGATGGTCC
>JACCUV010000298.1 GCA_013698495.1 Chloroflexia bacterium | reverse complement strand
AGTCGGTTTGGGCCAGCGACTTCGCCCGGATCGCCTCGATTCCCGCTTCCTCGAAGATCGCCAGCGAGCCCAGCAGCGCCGCGCTTGAGAGCAATGGAATCGTGCCGATTTGGAAGGCGCCGGCGTGTTCGGCCCCGTCCCACTCGTGCGCCATCTCGAACTGACGATCTCTGCGGAAACCCCACCACCCGGCCAACGCCGGTACGGTTCCGAAGTGGCGAGGGTTGACATAGAGCGCGCCAATCCCACCTGGCCCGGCGTTGAGATGCTTGTACGTACACCAAACCGCGAAATCGATACACCACTCGTCGAACCGGTGCGGCAAGGCGCCGACCGAGTGCGCGCAATCGAACCCGATCGCGATGCCCACCTCGTGCGCGGCCGTCGTCAGGCGCGGGATATCGAGCAACTGTCCGGAACGGTAGAGGACAGATGGCAGCATCGTCAGCGCGACCTCGTCGGTCATCGCCGCGACCAGGTCGTCCTCGGATATCGTCCGGCCATCGCGGCTGGGCACGAGGATGAGGTCGCGCTCGGGATCGCCGCCGCGTAGCCGGATCTGGCTTTGCATGGCGTAGACATCGGACGGGAAATCGAGTCCGGTGGCGAGGATTTTGCGACGCCGCCCTGCTGGCCGGTAAAACGAGCCGATTGCCTGATGCAGGTTGACCGTGGTCGAACCGGTCACGACGACCGATTCCGGCGCCGCGCCAACCAGCGGCGCCATCTTTGCCCCGAGCTGCTCGCCGAGCGTGAACCAGGGCGGGTCGGCCGCCAACCAGCCATCGATCCCTTGGGTCTTCCACGATTCGAGGGCGTCGAACACCGACCGCTCGGCCTCGCGCGAAAGCAGTCCGAGCGAGTTGCCATCAAGGTAGGTCGTGCCTGGCGGGACATAAAACCGCTTGCGAAATTGCCGTAGTGGGTCGTTTTCGTCAAGTCCGTGTGCGTGTTGCCTGGTGGAGACGGGATCAAGAGTCGTCATCGGAGGGTCTCCCATGTGCGTTCATGTCGACCGTTGTTCACGTCGCCCGGCCGGCGGTTCGCTTTTTGTTTCAGGGCGTGGCGGATGCCGTGGCCAGCTAGCGGCTCGTCGGCGAAGCGGCCGATCACATGCAGATGGGCGTGGGGAATCGATTGCCCGCCAACCGGATGCACGTTCCAGCCGATCGAGTAACCGTCCGGGCCGTCCACGTCGAGATGTCGCTTGGCCTCAGCAAGCATGCGGCGCGTGGACGTCCACTCGTCGTCCGTCAGCTCGAAAGGCGTGGCGACGTGCCGAAAGGGGACGATCAGGACCGAGGTCTGGAGCACCGGATCGCCGGTTGCGGTGACGTAGCACCACCGATCCTGCGCCAAAATGCCGCCACCAGGCTGGTTGTTCGTCAGGCAAAACGGGCAATCGGTCATGTACGGAACCTCCAGTGCCTGGCGCCAGAACAGTGCACCTCCACGGATTCGGGATCCGTTGAGGAAACCAGATCGATCGGACCCGGCGGGGCGTCGTTGCCGTACAGCCGCACTATCCTCGCTGTCAGACATTGTACGACTCGCCATCATAGAATCAGGCATGGACGAGCCTCCACCGCGTATCAAACGTTTGATCTGGGACGAGTGGAATCGCGATCACATTTCGAAGCACCTTGTGCTTCCGGAGGGAGGAGAGGAGATGGTAGCATCGACGCCGGTTGTCCGCGAAACGTACAAGCAATGATTTCAACTGGTGGGGCATACACTCTCCGGACGCCTGTTGTCGGTGATTGTCGGGCAGAACCCCGGCCAACAGGATACGTATTAAGTGTTTAGCGCCCGCCCTGCCAGCCGGTCGGAACGACGGCTCTACGACGATCTTAAGAAGGATGAAGGTGAGCGATGAGCAAGCCGAACCCAACAGTCGATCTGGCATATCCTACGCCCGCCTCTGGCTGAATCCCCTCATTCAGGAATATCGAGGAAGAGGCCGAGTTCTGGGACACGCACGACACGATGGACTTTCCAGATGAGTTTCACATGGTTGAGGTCACGATCGGGGGGGACCTTGCGGAGCGGATGACGCTCAGGTTGGACAAAGAGGATCGCACCGAACTCGCTCGCCGCGCACGAGACATGGGCGTGGGGCCGTCAACGCTCGCCCGCATCTGGCTCGAGGAGCGACTCCGCCAGGAAGCAGAAGCCGAGGCGCCTGCCCGTTAGTCTCCGTTTCAGCGGTTGGCGTAGACTGACGATCATGAAACCGCAAGAGATCTCGAGACAGACTGCACGGCGGTTCGTGCTCGGCAAGCAGGGATTGTGGCCCGGCCGAAGATGGCAGGGTCGCGATGGTCTGGAACTGGCTCTGAACGCGGTCGGCGCCGTCCAGATGGATCCACTCAACGTCGTTGCCCGCGCCCACCACATCGCGCTGTGGGGCCGGGTGCTCGATTACTCGCATGATGACCTGACTGCCCTGATGTACGACGAGCGCACGTTCTTCGATTATGGCGGTGTGCTCTGCATTCGGCCGATGGCCGACCTGCCCTTCTGGCGCGTGCACATGGAGCGGCGCAAGGACGAGCCGCGCTGGGCGACGTTCCGCAAGGAGAATCGGGCGCTCATCCGAAATGTGCTGGCCGAGGTTGAATCGCGTGGTCCGCTCGGCAGCCGCGATCTCACCGGCGCATCGAGGGTCGCCAATTACCGAGGCGGTAAGGACAGCACCGTCGCCCTCTACTATCTCTGGCTAACCGGCGAACTGATGGTCCATCATCGGCAGGGATTTGACCGCATTTTCGACCTGCGCGACTGTGTGGCGCCGCCCGAGCATAACC
>JACCUV010000284.1 GCA_013698495.1 Chloroflexia bacterium | reverse complement strand
GGTAGTCGGCTATGGGACCGTTGTCGATCGCGATCGCGAGGTCGAAGCGGTCTGCTCCACCGAGAGATTGGGCGCCGACAAGTCCGATCTCCTCCTGGACTGTCGCCGCCATGGTCAGATCGTAGGTGAGGTCGACCGGGTCGAGATCGAGCAAGACGTGCGTCATCAGCGCCAGGGCGACCCGGTTGTCGATCGCTTTGCCGGTAAATCGCGTGCCCAGGCGCTGGGTTGCGGGGTTCCAGATCACCCCGGCGCCGACGTGTACGCCAAGGGCCTCCGCCTCCTCACGAGACGATGCCCCGATATCCACGAAGATCGTGCTCGCGGAGTCTGCCAGGTCGGCGCCGCGATCGTCCCGCGTGCTGAGGATGTGTCCGGTGGCGATGGCGAAGATGCCGGGAACGCAGCCAGTGCGGGTCAGGATCAGGGCCGGCTGGCCGACCGGATATCTAGCGTGAAACGATCGGCTGCTGCCTTGTCCATCTGCGAGCCAGACGAATCCCCTGGCATCGACGCTGCGGACAACGAAGCCGATTTCGTCGGCGTGCCCCTGCAAGAGCGACCGGGGACCGTTGCCCTGAACATGGGCAACGACGTTCCCGATGGGCGTGATCGTGACCTCGGCGCCGAGGCCAGCCCAGCGCTCGCGGCACCAGGCGAGGACGGGTTCTTCCTGCCCGGGGGGAGCGGCAATCGCCATCAGTTCGAACAGGGTATCGATGCACGCATGCGACGAGGTGGACATCGGTTCACAGCACCCGGGTGAAGTGTTCGACGGTCGGGAAGGGGTCGTAAAAGTGGTGCAGGAGGCGCTTCCATTCCTGGTAGCTGGTCGATTGGCGGAAACCCACGGTATGGTCCTCCAGCGTTTGCCACTCGACGAGCAGGAGGTACCGCGACGGATTTTCGATGCAGCGCTGCAACCGGTGCGACAGGTAGCCGTCAATTTGGGCAATGATCAACGAGGCGTGTGTGAACGCCGTTTCGAATGCGCGTTCCTGGCCCGGTCGCACGTCGAGGGTGGCGACTTCAAGGATCATGTGTCGATCACTCCCATTCGATTGTGGCGGGTGGTTTCGAGGTGATGTCGTAAACGATGCGGGTGATGCCGTGGACTTCGTTGACGATGCGGTTGCTGATGAGGGCCAGGACCTCGAAGGGGAGACGCGCCCAATCTGCCGTCATCGCGTCCTGGCTGGTGATTGCCCGGATCGCGCAGACGCGGCCATAGGTGCGGTCGTCGCCCATCACGCCGGTCGATCGCACCGGCAGGAGGACAGCGAAGTACTGCCAGACATCGCCCGCCAGACCGGCAGCCTCGATTTCCTCGCGGACGATCGCGTCAGCCCCGCGCAGGAGGACGAGGTCGTCGTCGACCACGGCGCCCATCGTGCGGACGGCGAGACCTGGGCCAGGAAATGGCTGCCGTTCGACGATTTCGTCGGGGAGACCAAGCGCCCGACCAACCTTGCGGACCTCATCCTTGAACAGGAATTTGAGCGGCTCAATCAGGGCAAATTGCATGTCGTCGGGGAGACCGCCGACATTGTGGTGGGTCTTGATTTTAGCGGCGGCTTTGGTGTCCTTGGTCGTGCTTTCGATCACATCGGGGTAGAGCGTGCCCTGGGCCAGAAAGTCGAACGGTCCGGCTTTCGCGGCCTCGCGCTCGAAGACGCGGATGAACTGTTCGCCGATCACCTTGCGCTTGAGTTCGGGATCTTCGACGCCGGAAAGCATTTCGAGGAAGCGTTCGCCAGCGTCGGCATAGACCAGCGGCATCCCGAAATGGCGGGCGAAAACCTCCTGGACCATCTCGGCTTCGCCTTCGCGAAGCAACCCGTTGTTGACGAAGACGGGGGTCAACTGGTCGCCGATCGCCTTGTGGATCAGGGCGGCGGCGACCGACGAGTCCACGCCGCCGCTGAGACCGAGCAAAACCTTGCCATCGCCGACCTGGTCTCGAATTTGTTGCACGGCGTCGTCGATGAACGACTCCGACGACCAGGTCGGCGTGCAGCCGGCGATCCGGGTCAGGAAGTTGCGGAGGATGTCGGTACCGTACTCGGTGTGATTGACCTCGGGATGGAACTGGATGCCGACGACGTGGCCACGCTCCATCGCCGCCACGGGAGAGTTCGGGGACGTCGCGATGATGTGGAAACCATCGGGCGGGGTGGAGACGTGGTCGCCGTGCGACATCCAGACGTTGATCTGGTTGGGTGTGTCCTCAAACAGCGTGGCGTCGCCTGTGGCGCGCGCGACGGTGAGCGATGCCTGGCCGTATTCCTTGCGATTCCCCGGTTCGACCGCGCCGCCGAGCGCCCGGGCGAGCAGTTGCATGCCGTAGCAAATGCCCAGCACCGGCAGATCCCGATCCAGCACCCAACTCGGGAGTTGCGGCGCCCCGTCGGCGTAGACGCTGTTTGGGCCGCCGGAGAGGATCACGCCCTTTGGTTCGAGTCCCGCGACTTCGTCCCAGGTCGCGTCGTGGTGAAGCATTTCGCAATAGACACCGCACTCGCGGACGCGGCGGGTGATGAGCTGGCTGTACTGGGAACCGAAGTCGAGCACGATCACCGCATCGTCCGTGGTGATTCCATGTTCGGGATCGGTGGTTTGGGAAGCGTCGGCGATGAGGTCGTGAGCGGTCAAGCGGGTGGTCTCCGTAGTGGGGCGAGGGGCGCGCGGGTTGGCCGGGAGAGGTGGCCATGTTTGTCAGAGTTTACTCGACCGCGTTCTCCGCGGAGTTGGTGTCCGATTCCATTGACTCGGACTCTCCGAGGTAAACGTAGGACTGGTCGAAGGTCCAATTACTGATGGTCTCGATCTCGACTTCGAGTCGGGGATGCAGCGGGTCGATCTGCTTGATGAGGTGGAGGTCAACGACGTGGCGATCGTCGAATCCGAGGCAATCGCCGATCGCGTCGAGCGTGATCTTGAGACCGCCATCGAGGTCGCGCCGCATCGGCGAGGTGAAGTAGAAGGTGCAGTAGACGCCAAGCAGTGACTTTTGAAAGGCTGTTTCGACAGCCGGTTCGAGTTCGCCCCGAGTCCGAAGATGGTCGATGACGACGGCGACATTTTTACGGAACGCGCGCGCCGATTTACTGAGCACGCGGCGGGCGCCGACGCTGACGTACTGGTTGTTGACGCCCGGCGGCAACGGCAGCACGAGCGACAGGGATGTTTCCTGGGTCATGGATCAATTCTCGAGCTATGTGCAGGCATCCGTTCAGACGTCGCGATGGATCACCAGCGGACACCCCTGCACCTGGGTTGAGGAGGCGCCCCTATTGACCGGCGTTACCGCCTCTACGAAACCCTGGCTATCGGGAGGACACGAGGTCCTCCCCTACGACGTTCCGGTTGGGGAGGACACGAGGTCCTCCCGCGAAGCTACGCGATCAACAATGGTTCGAGTTCCCGATGCATCGTCCACACGTCGTAGTCCTGGTTGGCGAGGAGGACGGTGGTGATGCCGGTGGCGGGATAGTGTACGAAAATACTGGCCACGCCGGCGTTGATGCCATCCTTGCCGAAGTTCAGGATGTTATCGTTGGCATCGAGACTGAACTCGAAGCCGAAGCCAAGCATGCTGCGTCCCCCGTCCCTTTCCTTTTCGTCCACATGCGGGCTGAGCAATTGCTTGCTGGCTTCTTCGCCCAGCAGCGAGCCAGCCTTGATCGCCCGCAAGAACCGGTCGAGATCAAGCGCGGTGACAGTCGCTCCGCCATCCGGCGAGCCGATCGGCGGGTAGGAATAGATGTTCTTTCGCCACTCGACGGCGCCGTCGGGGTGTTCGGTCTTCTTGTAGTGCTCGGCCAGGTTGGCGCAGACGCCGTCCATCGCGCAGAACTCCGCGCCCGCCATGCCTGCCCGCTGGAAGATATTCGTCGTTACGTAATCACGATATGACACCCCGGTCGCCTTCTCGATCACCAGCCCAAGCAGCACAAAGGCGACGTTGTTGTAGCGAACGCCTTCGCCTGGGGCGAAGTTCGGTTCCTTGTCGGCGAATTGGGGGAGAATGTCTTTCGTCTCTCGAATCGAGTAGTTGGGTTTGTCGACGAACAGCAGCTCGTAGTCCTCACCGGCTGCTTCATCGGCGTCGTCGCCGATGCCGGAGGTGTGGGTGAGACAGTGATACACCGTGACGTCATCGCTGATTCTTGTGCCCTCGATCCCGAGATAGGGCATGACGGGAGTCTCGAGGGCCATCGTTCCCCGCTCGACGAGCTGCATGACCGCGGCGGCGGTGAAGACCTTGGTGATCGAGGCGATGTCGAATCGGGTGTTGACGGTGTTGGCGATGCCGTAGCCGCGATGGGCGAGCCCGTGCGCCTTGTGCACGATTTCGGTGTCGCCCTGCTTTATCAAGCAGACGCCGCTGAAGCCGGCTCCGGCGTGGCGGGTGAGAATTGTGTAAATTTCGTGTCGCATGTACGTGGAGTTCCTCCAGGCGCTGGTGCTGGCATCCTGGACGCTTGCCAAGGATTGTCATTCCGAGCTTGCGGGGAATCTTTCGTCGAGCCTCCAGGCAAGTGTCGAAGATTCCTCCTTCCTTCGACTGCGCTCAGGACCGGAGTGACAACACGTGGGCGGGGAGATTCCTCGGCCTGACCATCACAGCGGGAAGAC
>JACCUV010000282.1 GCA_013698495.1 Chloroflexia bacterium | reverse complement strand
CGCGTTTTTCCCCTACCCGAACGCAGGAGCGACCGGTCACCCAATGGGCATCCGGTCGCCCGGCCGACGTGCGATCTTCTGGGTTATTCGACGGTAAGTGTGCCTTCCATTCCCGATTGGCGATGCCCCGCGACCGAGCAGTAGAAGGTGTACGTACCTGGCTCCGCATTGATCGTTACTTCCGCAGAGGCGCCGCCATCGAGCAACTCGGTGTCGACCCCGAGTTCGTCAATCACGAAATCATGCTGGAGGAGACCATCATTCGTGATAGTCACCGTGACATCTGTGCCTGAAGGAATGGTCAATTCGTTGGGTTCAAATCCTATATCGATCGTGCTTACGGCCATCCCGTCGCTGACCGCGGCATTGTCCGACTCAGCTGGCGTTGCTTCATCATCGGCAACCGGGCTTGCCTCGTCAGTTTCCGGTGACGCCTCTTCGTCTTCAGCGGGAGCGGCGGCGGCTTCAATGATCGTCAGCGTGCCTTCCATGCCGTTCTCGCGGTGACCGGGAACGGAGCAGTAGTACACATAGGTATCGCCAACTCCGATGTCGTCAGGCAACGTGATCTCGACCGGTTCGCCGTTGGGCAGTTCTTCGTTGATGCCAAGGTCGTCAATAACGAAGTCATGCTCGGCGAGTCCGACATTGGTGACCACGATAACCTGGCCGGGGGCAGCTTCGAGTTCCGTGACGCTCCACGCGTAGGGGTCCTCGGCCTCCAGTTCGACCACGTTGGCATCGCCACCGGCTTCGCCGTCTTCCGGGGTCGCCTCGACTGCTCCTCCGCCGGGTGTCGCGAATGGCGCAAGCGTCGGCGGCGCGCCCTCGACGGGAATGATCGTCGGATTCAGTTCCACGTCATCCGGATCGTTGCCGCAGGCCGTAAGCACGGCGCCAGTAGCGCCGGCCGAAGCCAGGATCATGAACTTTCGGCGGTCCAGGCGTTTCATCGAGTGTGTTCCTCCACCACCGTCACTGACGCGTGGGCTTGCCGTGAATTGCGAAGTTATCGAGAGACCCCCATCGAGTTCGGCTTCAGCGGGTGCGGGCGCCGGCACATTGATCCCCGCGCCAGGCTGACTTAGTCTACATCTCGACCTGGCCGAACGACCCTCTTGCGTCGGGCACACGGAAAGCAACGAAGCGTGGACGTCAACTCCCATTCTACCGCCAAATCGCCGGAGACACCGGCCCCTTTTGAGGTTTTACACGTCAATCTCGGGGATCAGTGCATCACTCTCCGGCGTTGGCCAGGAAACAGACCGCTGGTGTTGATGATCCACGGAATCAGCACGTCCGGGCTCACCTGGGAACCGCTGATTTCCGCCTTTTCCGGTCACTTCACGCCAGTGACGATCGACCTCAGGGGTCATGGCGAGTCCGGGAAGCCGGCGAGCGGGTACCTGTACGACGACTACATCGACGACCTCGACGGCGTGTTCGCGGCGATGGGAGAGGACCGTCCCCTGATCGTGGGCCACTCCCTGGGAGGCATCCTCGCCCTGTGGTGGGCAGCGCGCCATCCCGACAAGGCGGCGGGGATCGTGGCGATCGATAGCCCCTTGCGCAGCGGCCAGGACTACATGCCGGCGTTCGACGGTTGGCTTGCCGCCAACGCGATGACTGCCGACGAGTTGGCGGCCAAGTACCGAACCGAATGTCCTGAATCGACTGAGCGAGTGGTTGCGCGCAGGGTCCGGGAAATGACGACGACGGCGCGAAACGTATTCGTGGAGCTCAGGGCGAACTCGCTGTCGAACGATGGCGTCGACCGCTTGCGCGAGATCGAGCATGTCTCCTCGCCGATCCTGTTCTTCGAGGGTGATTCCGACGCCGGTGGGATGGTGCATCCGACCGACGCGCAGTCGCTGGCGAAGCGGTTGCCAAACGTGCGGCTGGTGACGATGCCGGGAGCCGGCCACAGCCTGCACCTTGAACGCCCCGAGGAGTTCCTCGCGGAAGCGGTTCCATTCCTGCTCGCGTGTGCCGCCGACGTCCACCGGTTGTAGAGGGTCTTGTGCCCTCCAACCCGTCCGCGCCTGGTAGTGGAGGGTCTTGTACCCTCCAACGCCGCGATTATCGTGATTTCCTGGCGTGGCCTATGGCTGACTCACGGCGCGGCCACCACCAGCCTGGGTGCGGCTCAGAACAGGGTTGATTGCGTCGGTCGATTGTCGTGTTCGCGGTTGGCTTCGCGGACGCGATCGCGCTCGGCGAGGAGTTTGGGGAGCTTGTTGAAATCGTCCTGAATCGTGGCGCGCAGGGCGCCTTGATGCAAGGCGGCGGCGGGATGGTACATCGGCACCACCAGCCGATGCCCGATTTCCTTGGGAACTCCATGAATCCTCGAAATCCGCTCCCCGGGGAAAAAGCGGGACATCGAGAACCGCCCGAGGGTAACGATCACATCGGGATCGAGAACGCTGATCTGGCGCTCGAGGTAGGGAGCGCAGGCCCCGATTTCGTCGGGCAGTGGGTCGCGATTCCCGGGTGGCCGGCACTTGACGACGTTGGTGATGAAGACGCTCTCTCGACTCAGCCCGGCAATCGCGAGCAATTCGTTCAAAAACTTGCCGGCGTTTCCAAT
>JACCUV010000252.1 GCA_013698495.1 Chloroflexia bacterium | reverse complement strand
TCGCAACCTTCATGATCGGATCAATCTTCTGGAGCGCCGCCAGCGGGGTCAGCGGCGCCGCCCCCGCGGCCTACACCGCCGATGTTGCCCCGGCGGGGATGACCGCGCCGACGATGGGTCTGTACCGGGCGCTGGCCGATGCCGGCTACGTAGCGGGACCGCTCGCGCTCGGGATCATCTCCGATCTCCAGTCGCCAAACGCCGCGCTTATCTTCACCTCGGTGTTGCTGATTGGCAGCGGCATCCTCTTCGCACTCCGGGCGCCGGAGTCGTTGCCGCCGCGATTGGCGGCGCCGCTGGCCGAAACACCGCTTCCTCCATGAATCAGCGCGCTCTCGCCGCTGTCTTGACTCGCCTGTGCGGCAGTTCGATCTGGAATGTCGAGCCTTTGTCTACGGCGCTCTCAACTGAGATTGTGCCGTCGTGGGCCTGCACGATGTGCTTGGCGATCGCCAGTCCCAACCCGGTTCCCTCCGAGTGACGCGCCTTGTCGGATTTGTAGAATCGCTCGAACAACCGAATCTGCTCTACAGGCGAGATGCCGACACCGGTATCTTGGACCTCGATCCTGGTTCGATCGCGACTTTGGCTCACCCGCAAGTGAATCTCGCCGCCGCCCGGGGTGAACTTGATCGCGTTGTGAACGAGGTTGATCAGCACCTGCTCCATGCGTACGCGGTCGACCCGGATTGGAGTCAGGCTACCCTCGGCGGAGACATCCATCGCCAGTTGCGCCCGGTCGATCTGGGGACGCAGCCGATCCGCGGCGCGGGTCACCAGCTCGAGCGGGTCAACAATGGCCAGGTTCAGTTTGGTGCGACCCGCCTCCAACCGGGCCAAATCCAGCAAGTCCTCGACCAGCGCGGTCAAGCGGTCGACCTCTCCGACGATTCGTCCCAGGAAGTCGACGGTGATCGCCTCGTCTTCAATCGCTCCGGCCTCAAGCGTCTCGACCATGGCCCGGATTGATGTCAACGGGGTGCGCAACTCGTGCGAAACGTTGGCGACAAACTCTCGCCGCACGGTTTCCAGGCGTCGAAGTTCGGTGATGTCGCGGAGCACGACCAGGCCCAGTCGTTCCCGTTCGTCCTCCACTACCTGGGCTGTGGTCAGCAACGTCCGGCGATTCAGGCCGTGCTCGACCGCTGCCTCAGAGTGCTCCTGACCATCGAGCGCAGATTTTAGAAGCTGATCTAGTTCGTGATCGCGGCAGACCTGCACAAACGGTTTGCCAATCGAGGGTGACTCCTCGGCGCCGAAAAGCAATTCGGCGGCGGCGTTCATTCTCAGCACTACTCCCTCCTCGTCGGTGATGACCACCCCATCCGCAAGCTCGGCGAGAACGGCCTCAAGTCGAATCCGGGCCTCGTTCAACGCCTGGTGGGACGTCTCAAGCTCCTCAGTCATGCGATTGAAGGCGTGACCCACCTCGGCAAATTCAAAGGTGTCGGAGGGACGCACTCTGGCGCCAAGATCGCCTTTGGCGACAGCGTGCGCCTGCTTCCGCAAGTCCTCGAGCGGATGCACGATGCGGCCCGCAATTACCCACGCAATCCCAATTACCAACACCACCGCGCCGGATGCGGCGCCGATCGTCCAGATCCAGACGTTGCGCACGGTGGTCCGTACATCGTCGAGCGGCACCGCGACCCGAGCGGTCGCGCCTTCGACCTGGAGGATTGGCGCCGCAAGGTACAGAAACTCTTCGTCCAGGGTGGAGCTTTCGCGAGTCGATTCGCCCGATCCCACGCGAAGGGCCTGGACGATCTCGGGCCGGTTGGCGTGGTTGTCCATTGCCAAGGGATCGTGCTGGTTGTCGGCCAGCACCGTGCCACTCGCGTCGACAATCGTCATCCGTGTCGTTGTGTCGCCAGAGAGACTCTGAATCAACTCCTGGACGTCGGATTGCGAGGCTCCGGATTCCAACTCACGTCCGACACTGTCGGCGAGAATGTGGGCATGAATGTCGAGCTGATTGGAGAGACGATCGAGATAGATGTCTCTGGCACGAGAGCCGAGGAAGAGGCTCAGCAGCAGCAGCGCCGCGAAAAACACGACAACAAACGGCGCCGCCAGCCGCAGCCTGAGCGGTCCGGGTCCGATCGGCTTGTTGGAGAAATCCGGCCGCCAGTGCTCGGCAAGTGGAGAGACGGACTTTCGCCGCGAAGCAGGAATCGTGGGTGGGCCAGAAGAATCAGCCGTCATGGGTCACGAACCGATAGCCATGCCCGCGCATGGTTTGGATCCGGAGCGGCAGACTGGGATCCTGCTCGATTTTCTGGCGTAGCCAGCGCACGTGCACGTCGACGGTTCGCGTATCGACCGGGAAGTCGTACCCCCACACTTCGCGAAGCAGGGCATCTCGCGTCAGGACGATGCCAGGATGCCGGGCAAAGTACACCAACAGGTCGAACTCCTTTGGTTTCAGAGCAAGTACGGTGCCGCCAAGGGTGGCCTCGCGCCGGGCCGTATCGATCGTGACATCCCCGGCGTTGATCGTCTGGTGTTGCGCAAACACCTGCGACTTGAGGCCAATCCCGCTGCCAGGGTCGATGGGCGCCTCGTCGGGTCCGTTGGCGCTCGCCATCCGGGCGCGTCGCAACATGGCGCGGACGCGGGCCACCAGTTCCCGCATCGCAAACGGTTTGACCAGGAAGTCATCGGCGCCCAATTCCAGCCCAACAATGCGGTCAATCTCCTCGCCTCGGGCCGAAAGCAGCAGGATCGGAACCGTCGATTCCTCGCGAATCGTGCGGCAGACCTGAAATCCATCGATACCGGGCATCATGATATCGAGCACGATCAGGTCTGGCTCGTGCGCGCGGGCAGCTTCGATCGCCTCGTGCCCATCTTCCGCGAACACGACCTGAAGACCTTCGCGTTGAAGATTGATGGCGATCATTTCCCGGATATTCGGTTCGTCATCGACCACCAGCACGCGTGTTTGCGCGTCAGGCGATCGCGACTGCTTCATTGCGGCACGCCTCCATCTCGAGGAAAGCCCATGACTCCTCGTTTCTTCGAGTTGAGTATAGGTGGATTGGTGGTCCCTCGATGAATGGCGCGCCACGTCTTGAGACAGCGCTGTTACCCGGCCCGATACTCATGCACGAGTTCAACAATGCGGCTCAATTGATCCGGGTCAGTTTCGGGATGCAGCCCGTGCCCGAGATTGAAGATGTGACATGGTCGGCCGTTTGCGCGATCCAGGATGTCGCGAACAGCGACCTCGACGGTCGTCCATGGAGCCATCAGCATCGAAGGATCGAGATTGCCCTGGATGCCAATCTCCGGTCCAACGACGTCCCAGGCCTCGTCGAGCCGCAGCCGCCAATCGACGCTAACGATCGATGGGTGCGTGGCGGCGATATCCGCCAACAGATGCCCCGTGCCCGTGCTGAAGTGGATTGTCGGCGCCAGGCTGCGAAGCCGATCGAAGATGGCGGCGGTGTACGGCCCCACCTTCTCTCGATACGAGTCGGGGTCGACGAGTCCCAACCACGAATCGAACAGTTGCACGGCGTCGGCCCCGGCACGCACCTGCCCTTCCAGGTATCGCGTCGTGATCTCGCAGAGTTTGCTCATAAGGGCGCGCCACAAATCTGGTTCGCCGTACATCATCGCCTTGGTCCTGGGATACTCCTTCGACGGTCGTCCATCGACGAGGTAGCAGGCCATCGTGAACGGCGCTCCCGCGAACCCAAGCGTGGCCGCTCGGTCGCCGAGCGTCTCACGCAGCAATTTCAGCGCTTCCAGCACATACGGAGTGCCCTCTTCCGGGTCGACCACTCGAATGCGTTCGATGTCGGCGGCGGTTCGGATGGGACTGGCGATGACCGGACCGACACCGGGCCGAATCTCAAACTCGACACCCATGCCATCGAGCGGCAACATGATGTCGGCGAACAGCACGGCGCCGTCCACCCCGAGGCGATCGACCGGCATCATCGTCGCCGCGACGGCGAGCTCGGGCGTGCGCGCGACCTCGAGAAACGGATGTCGCTCCCGCAGCGCGCGATACTCGGGCAAGCAGCGACCCGCCTGTCGCATGAACCAGACCGGCGTCGTATCGGTTTGCTTGCGAGCGGCGGTGGCGAGGAATCGCTCGCGGCCGGTCATTCGGGTGAGCGGCTCCGTAACGGTTGTCATCTTTGCCAGTTCTTGTTCTAAAGTGGTCGGGTAGGGTGGCGGAGCTTGCTCCGCCCGATTGCTATGGCTCATGACAGTTCCAACATTCGTCAGGCCGATCCCAACCAGGCGGCCGCTTCCTTCGCGTGATAGGTGATGATCCTGTCCGCCCCGGCGCGCTTCATCGAGAGCAGTGTCTCCAATGTCAGTCCCTGCTCATCGATCCAGCCATTGACGGCGGCGGCCTTGATCATCGCGTATTCGCCAGACACATTGTAGGCAGTCAGCGGCACATCGAAGGCCGCGCGGGCAGCGTGCAGGATGTCGAGATACGACAAGGCGGGCTTGACGATGATCAGGTCTGCCCCCTCCACCAGGTCGATCGCGATTTCGCGCAGCGCTTCACGGGCGTTGGCGGGGTCCATCTGGTGCGACCGGCGATCTCCGAAGCTGGGCGCGCTCTGCGCCGCCTCGCGAAACGGCCCGTAGTAGGCCGAGGCATACTTCGCCGCGTACGACATGATCGGCGTCATTGGATATCCCGACCTATCCAGCGCCTCGCGAATCGCCGCGACTCTGCCGTCCATCATGTCCGACGGGGCCACAATGTCGGCGCCTGCTTCGGCATGGCTGACGGCAATGCCGGCGAGCAATGGCAAGGTCAGGTCATTGTCAATCGCGCCATTGATCACGACCCCGCAATGCCCATGATCGGTGTACTCGCACGCGCAGACATCGGTGATCGTAAGCAGATCAGGGTCGTTCCGCTTGATTTCACGCACGGCCCGCTGGACGATGCCGTCCGGATTCCAGGCGCCACTGGCCTCGGCGTCCTTGACATCGGGAATCCCGAACAGCAGCACGCCCGGAATTCCCAAGCCCTTCAACTCGCGGACCTCGGCCCCAAGCTGGTCGACCGAGAGCTGGTGCTGCCCTGGCATTGAAGGTATTTCGCGGCGTACAGACTGGCCCTCGACCACGAACAGCGGGTAGATGAAGTCACTCGGTAAGAGCCGATTCTCGCGCACGAAGTCGCGGATTGCGGGTGACGTCCGCAGCCGTCGCGTGCGCTGGAAGCGCGGCGATCGAATCGTTTCGACGGTCGTGTTTCCAATGATCATCTGCTCAAGCCCCCAATCCCGCCCGCAACCCAAAATACCGGCGACAAGCCGCGACCACGCCTTCCGGAGCGGGGTCGTCCGCGATAACGTGAGCCGTGAGTCCCAAGGATTCCATTGCGCCCTGCGTCGTCGGGCCGATAGCGGCCAGGCAGGCCCCGGAGAGTGCGGCCAGATCGGCCCCAAGCAGCCTGGCCGCTGTGCCGACCGACGACGGCGATGAAAATACCATCAAATCGACTCGACCGGCCCGCACTGCCTCGCGTGTCTGCGTCGGAACGTCGCCAGCTCCCTGGACCTGGTAGCTTTCGACACGTTGGGCAGTGGCGCCACGGGCGTTCAGGCTCGTTACCACCAAATCGCTCGCCAAATTCCCAAGCAAGCATAGGAGGTTATTTCCCGCCAGTCCCATCGTATCGAATGCGGCTATCAGGGCTTCGCCCGTTTGCAAGGTGGGCACAAGATCGGCCGTCAAACCCGCCTCGGCCAGTGCACGTGCCGTCGATTGTCCAACCGTCGCGATTTTCACCTTCCCGTCCAGGCGGGCCGCGCCGAACTCAACCAATCCCGGGACAGTTTGCTTGCTGGTCACCACCAACCAATCGAACACTCCTGTTGCGGCCTGCTCAAGCGCTGCGGCGAGCGCGTCCGGCGTCGAGGTTGGCGAGATGTCGAGAGTCCGCATCGATAGCACCCCTGCTCCCTCGGCGCCGAACACCGCACTCAATCTCTCCACCAGGTCTTGGGCGCCAGTGACAAGCACCTGTTTCCGGAATAGCGGTCTTACCGAATCGGAAGTGGAGTCGAGATCGATTCCCGGCCACTTCGGAGCAAGTTCCGCCGTCATCTGGTCGGCCAGATCCCACACCTCGTCGTGAGCCGATCCAATCGGATACTCGCGTCGCTGTCTCGCCAACCTGACCCCGTCGTCAGACGCCATCATTGCGCGGAAGTGAACGGTGTCGCCAATGACCATGGCGTACGATCCGACAGGGGTTGTGCATCCCCCACCCATCGCTCGCAAAAATTCGCGCTCGAGGCGGACCGCCAATGACACCTCGGAGCAATCGAGTGAGTGGGCGATCGCGAAGGCCGGATCGGGATCGACCCGCGTTTCGATGGCAAGGGCTCCCTGGCCCGGCGAGGGAGTGAATTCATCAATCGACAGATATTCCGCGATTCGATCCTGCCAACCCATCCGCAGCAGACCGGCCGCCGCCAGAATCACGGCGTCGTAGTCAGTGGTCGACGCTTTGCGAAGGCGGGTGTCGATGTTCCCGCGCAGGTCAATCACTGTCGCGTCGGGCCGGATCGCCTGGACTTGCACTGCCCGACGCCGCGACGATGTGCCAATCACCGGTGAGTCCGGGAGTTCCGCCAAGCCAACCCCATGACGCGACACGACCGCGTCCCGGGCGTCCTCACGCATCGGAAACGCGGCCAGGGCGAGTCCAACCGGCTCGATCGTCGGCACATCCTTGGCTGAGTGCACCGCCAGATCGATTGCGCGGTCGAGCAGTGCTGCCTGGAGCGTGGAAGCGAAAACGCCGCGGCCGCCGATTTTCATCAGCGACGAAGTCTGGTCGACATCGCCTTCGGTCCGGATCGCGTGGAAATCGACAACCAGCCCAGGGAAGGTTTCGAGTAGCGCCTCACGGACTGCATTCGCTTGCCACATCGCCAGGGCGCTGCCACGGGCGCCAAGCGCCAGGCGAGTAACCGCATTCTTCTGTTGGCTGGAGGTCGCAATCAATGGAGACATGTCGCCAGTCGCAGGATCGATTCGAGTGTTGACCGCATTGTGACAGGTTCGGTCCAGCGAACCCTGTCATCCAGTGCAGGATTGCCACAATTGGCGCCCTCACCGGCAAATTCGCCGAGCGTTGAAGCACCCGATTTCACCTCGCCGGGCGCCGGGAATGCTGTGCTATACTGATGTGTCTGGGCGCAAACCGCGCCCCATTTTGTGTGCGTTGCGTACGCGGACGAGTGCTTTGGGTCCGCTGAAATGAATGTAACCGGGCGCGGTGCGATTGATCGCCAACGCCTTGGGACCGCAAACCACGCGCCGCCATTCAGCCGATTGGGCAGGAATAATTGCGATGACGGATCAAACAACAGTCACGGACAGCGTCGCCGATGGAACCTACGCGGTGATCGCGACCGGCGGCAAACAGTATCGCGTCAAGGTCGGTGACCGAATCGCGGTCGAGCGGCTCCACGCCGAGGCCGGTTCCGATGTCACCATCGATCAGGTGCTGTTTGTTGGCGGCAATGGCGAAACGAAAATCGGCACACCGGTCATCGACGGGGCCACGGTCAGCGCCCACATCGACCTCCATGACCGCGACGAAAAGATCATCGTCTTCAAGTTCAAGGCCAAAAAGCGTTACCGCCGTCGCACAGGTCACCGCCAGGAGCTAACCCGATTGACGATAACCGGAATTTCTGCCTAAGTACCTTGGACAATGCGCTGCCGGCGGGTTCGGCGACGCAGAAGGAGCTTCACCTCATGGCACACAAGAAAGGCGGCGGGAGCACCCGCAACGGACGTGACAGCGAGTCCAATCGCCTGGGCGTCAAGCGCGCCGATGGCCAGTTCGTTCGTTCCGGGACCATTGTTGTGCGCCAACGTGGCACCCAGTTCTGGGTCGGCAACAATGTTGGAATCGGCAAGGATCACAC
>JACCUV010000258.1 GCA_013698495.1 Chloroflexia bacterium | reverse complement strand
TCGACCGCGTAGTCGGTCACCTCGTTCTCGATTTCCTGAATTGAATCTGCATCCGTCGACTCAACGTCGGTTCCGGAATCTACGCCATTGTCCTCGGGCGATTCGGTTCCGAAGTCAGACTCCGTTTCCTGACCCATGGTGATCCCCGGGTCGTCCTCATCGACGATCCGTATTCCCTGTTCCTGGGTGGCCGAGGTTGTGTAGTCGGAAGCGTCATGCCCAGGATCGCTCAGCGAACCATTCTCCTGATCGACCAGATCTGTTGCCGCACTCACGCTCGCATCGCCAGCGAACTCGGTGTTCTCACCGTCCAGTTCCTCGAGTGAGCCAAGTTCGCCAGCATCGAGATCGCCGGCATCGTTGACCCCGAGGTCGCCAACCGTTGTCCCGGTCGAGTCAATGTCTTCGCCCTCGTCGACCGGCGGGAGATCGCCGCCAGCGTCAGTTGCGAACGGGGAGAAGGCGCGTTCCGGATCGAGACCTACGCCCGCGGAGTGGTCCTCTGGATCCGTTGCCCTTGCAGCCGCCTCGACGTCGTCGCGATCTGTTGGCTGACCGGTGTAACCACCGGTCGCGAATTCATCCACACTTGCGCCTGTCGCTCCAGCGAGCGGCTTCTCGGCGGGGCTGGCGGCATCGGCCACGGTTGAACGATCGGGGTCAGGTGCAGCGGACCCGCTGGACCAATCGGAGCGGTCTTCACGACCACGATCCGATTCCGGGAGGGTAGTATCCTGGTCGCCAGCCGATTGCCCCCACAAACTTCGCCACCATTCCAGAACCCGGTCGATCATGGATTTGTCTGACTGTGGTTGCATGACTCTCCTGCTTTCTCGTGTTGAACTATCGTCCGGCGACACGCGCTCGAGTTGTGTTGCCCCAAGACCGGTTCATCGTCCAGCGACACCTGAATGAGGCGGTTCCTGACGCAAGCGCCACGAATGGCCGCCCACACAATCCGTCGCGAGATGGTTTACATGGTACGCCATTGAACGGGCGGCGAGGCGTCTCATCGAGCGGTGTTTCTGACACGGTTGTTGCATTTCCGTTGTAGCATCGGCGGCGTCTCTATGAAGGGAGCCTCGGTTCATGCAAGTTGCAACCAATGTTGAGAAGGCCGGTGCATTTCGAGCGATGCACCAACCTGGTAATCCGATTGTCCTGATCAATGTTTGGGATGTCGCCAGCGCCCGTGCTGTTGCGGCCCAGGCAGGTACTCAAGCGATCGCGACGGCGAGCTGGAGCATTTGCGCCGCCAACGGCTTCGCCGATGGAGGCGAACTTCCGCCCGAGGTTGCGCTGGCGGCGGCAAAACGCATCGTCGAAGCGACCGAACTCCCGGTTACCGTCGATTTCGAGAAGGGGTATGCGGATTCCGCGGCTGGCGTCCGAGAGAATGTCCTGTGCCTGATCGAAACCGGCGCGATTGGCCTCAATATGGAAGACAGCATCGGCGCCGACGATGGAGCGCTTTGGAGCGTGAGCGAGGCAGCCGCGAGGGTAGCAGCGGTTCGGGCGGCGGCCGAAGAGAGCGGGGTCCCGCTCGTGATCAATGCCCGAACCGACACGTTGGCCGGAAGAGGTACTGTTGAGGACGCGATTGAACGAGGCCGAGCGTACCTCGATGCCGGCGCCGACTGTGTCTTCGTGCTCGGAGCCAACCTGGCGAACACTGCCGACATCGTGCGCGGCATCCCCGGCCCAGTGTCGGTGATCGGGGGCGCGACGACTCCAACCATTGCCGAATTCGCAGAGATGGGCGTCGCCCGGATCAGCTTCGGGCCAGGTCCGATGGGTGTCGCCTACGCTGCGCTCGCCCGCCTGGTCAATGACCTGGCCGCCGGCAAGCCCCAGTCCCCAGACCTTGCCTACCGGCCATAGGGTTGGCGCCTGTCGCGTTGACCTCGTTGAGGGAGTCGAGGCGATGTGCCCTGAAGGGCGCCGCAACGCTCCACCGCTTGGGCAGTTGCTCTCGGGGCGTGCAAACCCCCGGTCGACGATTCGACCGGGGGTTTGCTCCGATGGCGGGACTACTG
>JACCUV010000213.1 GCA_013698495.1 Chloroflexia bacterium | reverse complement strand
ACCAGCAATCGCAACTTCGAAGGCAGGCAAGGCAAGGGAGGGCGTACGCATCTGGTGTCGCCCCAGGTGGCGGCCGCCACGGCGATCGCCGGTTCGTTCGCCACCCCCGCCGATCTCTGATGCATCGCTTGCTCAATTGGCTACCACGACCGACGACGCACAGTGGAGAACTCACCCGCATGAATCCTGTCAAGAAAATCGAGGGACGAGCCGTTCCCCTGGAACGCAGCGATGTCGATACCGATCAGATTATTCCAGCGGTGTACCTCAAGCGGGTGGAGCGAACCGGATTCGGGGAGGGGTTGTTTGCCGCCTGGCGCGAGAACGATCCGAATTTCGTCCTCAATCGGCCCGAGTTCGAGGGCGGTTCGGTGCTGATTGCCGGACCGAATTTCGGCACCGGATCGTCTCGCGAGCACGCCGTCTGGGCGTTGATGGACTATGGATTCAAGGCGGTCGTCTCTCCGAAATTTGGCGATATCTTCCAGAACAATGCGACGAAGTCGGGACTGGTTCCAGTCATGGTGCCGGAGGACTTCGGCGCCGAGTTGCTGGAAGCCGCTGCCGAGCACCCGTTTCTCGAGGTGATCGTGGATGTCGAGAATCGCACGATCTCGGCGCCGGCGGTTGGTCTGACAACGACGTTTCCGATGGACGACTTTACTCAGCATCGCCTGCTCGAGGGTCTTGACGACATCGGCCTCTCGCTCACATACGAGTCTGAGATCACCGCGTTCGAGACGAACCGGCCAGGCTGGAAACCTTCAATCGATCACCCGAGGCCGGTTTCCCCGCAACAATCGTAGCGAGTGATGCACATAGCCCGGGTCGTGCAGCTCGTACGTACGGGCGGACCTGGATCGACCGTCGAACGCACATTCCGAAACGGATTTTTCGGTCCTGTTGTCCGCCCGTCTCGAATCGCACCTTCCAGATTGAAGGGATATCGCGTACACATGTCCTCATCCTCCCCAACGGAAACTGTATCGGCCACCATCGCGGTGTTCGCCGGGGACGGCGTCGGCCCCGAGGTTGTCGCCGAAGCCCGGAAGGTGCTGGATGCCGTGGCGAGTCGCTTCGGCTGCGCATTCAACTACCGGGAGCTCCTGATCGGCGGGATCGCAATCGACACCTATGGCATACCTCTTCGAGATGAGGACATCGAAACCGCCCGCGCCGTCGATGCCTGCCTGCTGGGCGCCGTAGGCGGACCGAAATGGGACGATCCTGATGCGAAAGTCCGGCCAGAGCAGGGTTTGCTCAGAATTCGCAAGTCGCTCGGGTTGTACGCGAATCTGCGGCCGGTCGCCGTGCTTGACGCATTGCTCGACGCCACCTCGCTCAAACCCGAGGTGCTCAAGGGGACAGACTTGATCGTGGTGCGCGAACTCACGGGTGGTCTGTACTTTGGACGCCCTTCCCACCAATGGCGGGAGCGACGTGGCCGCGCCGCGGTGGACACGCTGGTCTATCACGAGCTCGAAATCGAGCGAATTGCGAGACTTGCCTTCGAACTCGCCAGGACTCGCAGGGGCAAACTCACGAGCGTCGACAAGGCCAATGTGCTCTCGTCGTCGCGCCTGTGGCGAGCAGTCGTGTCGGAGGTGAGCGCGGACTATCCCGAGATCGACCTGGAGCACATGCTCATCGATGCGATGACCATGAAGCTCATCCAGCAGCCGTCGGTCTACGACGTGATTGTGACCGAGAACATGTTTGGCGACATCCTTACCGACGAGGCCTCTGTCCTCGGCGGTTCGATCGGCGTGTTGCCCTCAGCGAGTCTTGGAGCGGCCGCCACTTCCGGCAAACGCGCTGGTCTCTACGAGCCGATTCACGGCAGCGCACCGGACATCGCCGGTTTGGGCAAGGCCAATCCCGTTGGCATGATTCTCTCGGCGGCGATGATGCTCAGGATGTCGCTGGGACTCGACGACGAGGCGTCGGCGGTCGAGAGGGCGGTGTTCGATACGATCGCTTCGGGGCTGACGACGCCGGATCTGCGTGGCGGCACGGCCACAACGTCGTCATTTGGCGACATGGTTGCGAGTCGGGTAGCCGGGATTTAGTCGCCGAGCGGATC
>JACCUV010000244.1 GCA_013698495.1 Chloroflexia bacterium | reverse complement strand
CTTTTCGGTAATTCGCTCCGTGCGACTGGCCCGCATCGAGCAGTCGCCCTCCTCTGTGGAATGGGTGAGGACTGAGTCCAGTCCCAAGTGGCAAAACGTGGCCCAGTCGTCGAATTTCCGGCGTCGGCCACGCGCCAACCAGTGCGGATGGCAAGGCACAGAAGAGGGGACGCGCTATGGCCGATATCGCGAATGTTGCTCCAGCGGCGGCCGTACCGGTTGAGCATGTTCAGGACACTTCGCCGCCCTGGTACCGGCAGATTCTGGGAAACTTCATCTTCCGCCGGGTGCTCCGCGCCGCGATCACCATCTACTTCGTCTCCACCGCCATCTTCTTCCTCGTTCGCATGCTGCCCGGCAGCCCGGTCGATGTCTACATAGACCAACAGATGACCCAATACGGGTACACCTACGACGAAGCGCGAAACCAGGCGCTCTCGCTCTTCTCGATTGATGTCGACAAACCGGTCCTCCTTCAATACGCCGACTACATGACCGGTCTCGCCCAGGGCGATCTCGGGCAATCCCTGACCTCGCCGGGCACTACAGTGCTGGGGATCATCAATTCGCGGATCTGGTGGACAATTTTCAGCGTCGGCATTGCGCTCGTCCTCTCGTTCGCGCTGGGCATCGTGCTCGGCATGGTCATGGCCTACAAGCGCAACACCTGGATGGAAGGCGGTCTCTCCGGATTTTCTTCGATCACCGGATCGATCCCCGACTACTTGCTTGCTCTGCTGGTGATCATCACCTTCGGAGTCCGTCTCGGGTGGATTCCGTTCACCGACATGCGTGGGGCGGTGTCTTCCGGCCAGGCGGTCGAGTTCAGTTTCGCCTTTGCCTGGGATGCGCTCTATCACGCGAGTTTGCCCATCGCGGTCTATGTCTTCACCTCGATCGGCGGCTGGATGCTGCTGATGAAGAGCAGCACGATCTCGGCCCTCGAAGAGGATTTCGTAACCGCGGCACGCGCTCGGGGCATCCCCGAATGGCGCGTGCTATTTTTCTATGTCGGACGCAACGCAATTCTACCGCTCTTCTCCCGGGTCACGATCGCGATCGGTTTCGTGGTCGGCGGCTCGCTGCTGGTGGAACCGATTTTCCAATATGAGGGCATCGGCCAGCGGTTCTTCCAGGCGATCCAGCGGCGCGACTACACCCTGCTCCAGGGGATTGCCCTGATGGTCACGATTTCGGTGGTGCTCGCGAACCTGCTCGCCGATATCTTCTACAGCCGGCTCGATCCACGAATTCGCGCTGGGAAGAACTAGCCATGAACCAGGCAGTGCTTACACCCGAAATCCAGGCAGCGGACGACGCCGGGGATGCCGCCCAGCCCACGCGGCCGCAGAGTTTCTGGCGAAACTTCGCATCCAACAACAAGGTCGGAACCGCCGCAATCATCGTCTTCTTCGCCATTCTGCTGCTGGCCTTCATCGGCCCGTTTTTCGTGACGGGAGACAACGATCGCAGCCGCAACGTCTTCGACACCCCTTCCGCCGAGAATTGGCTCGGCACCGACTACATGGGACGGGATGTCTGGTACCAGATCGTCCACGGTGGCGGCAGCCTGCTGATCGTCGCCACCTCGGCGGCCATTCTTTCAACAGCGATCTCGGTCGTGTTCGGCGCCCTCGCGGCCATGTTTGGCGGCAAGTTCGATGTCGTCGTGCTCACGATTACCGATGTCTTCCTGAC
Organism: Chloroflexia bacterium; assembly: GCA_013698495.1. Classification (GTDB taxonomy): domain Bacteria; phylum Chloroflexota; class Chloroflexia; order Thermomicrobiales; family UBA6265; genus JACCYX01. Next base: position 1,404 of record JACCUV010000244.1, on the reverse strand, counting down.
CGTGCCGACGATCATCCTGCTCGGTGTGCTGGCGGTGTCAGTGCGCCTGAACAGCCCCCTGCTGCTGGCGTTGATCCTGGCGGTGACCGGCTGGCCCACGCTCTTGCTAGCGGTGCGTTCCCAGGTGCTCTCGCTCAAGGAACGCGAGTACATCGAAGCCGCGCGAATGCTCGATTTGGGCACGCCGCGCATTCTCTTTCGCGAAGTGCTGCCGAACATGATGAGCTACATCGTAATCAACTTCGTCGGCGGCATGACCGGCGCAATCTACGGCCAGGTGATCCTCTACTTCCTCGGGCTGGTTTCGCTGGCCGGCAACAACTGGGGTCTCATGATCCAGCAAGGCTATGCCCAGGGCGCGCTCTTTTTCCCGGACGCGATGTGGTACATCATGTCTCCAATTTTCATGATCTGCGTGTTGCAGCTCTCCCTCGTCCTGATTTCGCGCTCACTCGAAGACGTGTTCAACCCGCGCCTCCGCGAAAGTTAGAACGGGCGCAAAATGGCTTCGTCGGGGCGGACTAGCGGACCATGAACTGGATCTTGGCAACCGACATCCGGTCAGCGGGCGCGCGGCGTCGCCTGCCCTGAACGTCGTCGAATGGGTCCGCCCGTGGTATCGGAAAACTTCTGTTTGGGATCGCTGACTCGTTCCGCGGCCAACAAGAGGGAATGCACATTGGCAACCGAACATGCGCAAACTACAGACCAGGAAGCCGCTGCCCAACGCAACGCCATGCGTGGCACCGCCTCCTCCCAAGCGCCAACTGTCCTCTCGGTTGAAGATCTCTGGGTCGAGTACCGCACCCCCAGCGGCTGGCTCGGCGCCGTCCGCGGCGTCACCTTCGACATCCGCCAGGGCGAGGCCGTGGCCCTGATCGGCGAAAGCGGTTCCGGCAAATCGACCCTCGGGTTCGCGCTCCTGCGGATGCTGGTGCGAACCGCCCGCGTCTCCAAGGGAAGCGTCACCTATCGCGATCGCAACGGCGCCACGCTCGATCTCCTGAACTTGAAAGACAGCGATTTCCGGAAGTTCCGCTGGCGGGAATGCGCAATGGTCTTCCAGGCCGCGCAAAATTCGCTTAATCCCGTCATGCGCGTCGACGATACCTTCCTCGAAACAGCCCGGGCGCATGGCATGAACAACAAGCGCGATGTCCGCGATCGCACCTACGACCTGCTTCACGCCGTCCAACTCGATGCCGATCGCGTCTACACCGCCTATCCGCACGAACTCTCCGGCGGAATGCGCCAGCGCGTCTCGATCGCGCTCGCCCTGTTACTCGAACCGCAACTGATCATCCTCGACGAACCCACCACCGCTCTCGACATCCTGACCCAGCGGGCGATCATCGATGTCGTTCGCAACCTGCGCGACAAGCTCGATTTCACAATGATCTTCAT
>JACCUV010000163.1 GCA_013698495.1 Chloroflexia bacterium | reverse complement strand
CATTTAAGGAGGAAGCAATCCAATGTACGATCCAATTGTGGTGCCACTCGATGGATCGGAGTTCGCGAACATCTCGCTAACCCACGCGAAACTCCTGGCACGGCGACTCGACGTGCCCATCCATTTGGTGCGGGCGATCGACCCGACGGTCATTAATCGAGTTGGGGCCACAAGTATCGGTTTCGACTACTCGGCGGTGGACGAACTGATCACCGAGGAAGAGCAGGCCGCGACGACCTTCATCGACAAGCAGGTCGAGTCGCTCGAAGCCGATGGCTTCGGCGTCACCGGTGTCGTGCTGCGCGGCTATGCCGCGGCCGCCGTCAACTCGACCACTCAGGAAGGCGACCTGATCGTGATGGCTTCCCATGGTCGCTCGGGTGTCCGCCGCTGGTTCCTGGGCAGCGTCGCCGAGGAGATCGTGCGGCAATCGACCGTGCCCGTATTGCTGATTCGACAACCGCACGAAGAGGGCCAGTAGGCGAACCGCACCGATGCTCCAGGCGCCCACTGCGAAAACCGGATCCGGAGCAATTCCGGGTTGACAGTCCGCGAAATTTGTGCGATTGCTATGAGGGTCGATTCCACTTCGACCACTCGCCTGGCACGGCTCACACGCTACGTTGATTCATCGCTCGATCCGCCCCGCGCGAGTCCATGCATCGTCGTTCGCGCCGACCGTCCAGCTCACACGCGAAGGACGCATGGCCACCACTTCCGAACGCATCGTGCCCCCACTGTTCCCAGGCGACCCTCCACCCGGCAGTCTTTCTGAGGAGTCTCCGCCGGGGCGCTTTCCCGCTTTCCGCTATCGCAATTTCCGGCTCTTTTTCGTCGGGCAACTCGTCTCGGTGACCGGCACCTGGATGCAGTCGCTGGCCCAGTCGTACCTCGTCTACGAAATCCTGAACGCGTCTCCATTCCAGTTGGGATTGGTCAACGTCTTCCAGTTTGCCCCCGTATTGCTGCTTGGAATCCCCGCCGGCGTGATCGCCGACCGGTTTCCGAAACGTCGCTTGCTGGTGATCACCCAATCGATCTTCGCGACGTTGGCCGGCGTGCTGACATTGTTGGTGGTGCTCGGCGAAATCCAGTTGTGGCAGGTCTACACCGTGGCCGCGTTGTTTGGCGTCACCAACGCGCTTGATATGCCGACCCGGCAATCGTTCCTCTCGGAAATGGTGGGCAGGAATGTGGTAATGAACGCGATTGCCTTGAATTCGACGATGTTCAACACGGGACGCGTGCTGGGTCCCGCGATAGCGGGGTTGATTCTCGCGATCTTCGGGCCTGCCGTCTGTTTCGCCGTCAACACCGTTTCGTACGCTGGTGTGATCGTCGGATTGCTGATGATGCGGGTCACGCCGATCGTCCGGGACGCGACAAGCTCGGCGCTGGCGCGCTTGCGGGAGGGACTCGTTTATGTGCGGACCTCGCCGACGATCTACCGCACGATTGTCCTCGTGGGCGTAGTTGGCACATTCGGCATGAACTTCAATTTGTGGGTTCCGTTGCTCGCGTCGGATAGCTTCGGTTCGGGAGCGGAAACGTACGGCCTGCTGTTTGCCTCGATGGGGATGGGATCGTTGCTTGGCGCCCTGTCGCTGGCAATGTTCGGTCGCACACCGAACCGCGCGCGGATGTTGGGCGCGGCGATCGGTCTCGGCGCGATCGAAGTCGCGCTGGCCTTCGCGGCGGCGGCGGAAACGTCGGTGGTGGTTGGCATGGCTTGTCTCGCGATCGTTGGGTTTTCCTCCAGCAATGCGATGGCGACCGCCAACTCCACGGTCCAGACGTATGCCAGGGACGAGTTGCGGGGCCGCGTAATGGCCGTGTACATGACGGTGTTCGCCGGCACCGTGCCGATTGGCGCCTTGATCTCCGGCGCGATCGCCGATCGATTCGGCGTGGCCATTGCCGTCGGGTTCGGCGGTCTGGTCACCGTCGCGGCGGCGATCGCGATCGCATGGACGCAACGGCAGCCGCGGGCGCCAAACCTGACCGAGGCAGTCGCCCACGGTTCCCGATGACGGGCCCGTGAAACGCCTATCATTCCGGAACGTGGCTTGTGCCGCGTCGTCGTCCGATTCATTCAGGAAGCACTATGCCGTTGGGACCATTCGCAATCATCAGCCTGATCTATGTGGCAATCGGGATTCGAGTCGTCTACCGCCTGCTTGGGTCGTGGGGGAAAGTTTGGGACCGCAAGTTCACCCAGGCGGACCGCTCGATCGTCGATGAGGCCGCGTTCTTCGTGCTGGTGCCCGTGTCGGTGGCGTTGCACGAACTCGGCCATGCCGTCGCGATCTGGGTGATGGACGGCGAGGTAGTGGATTTCGGATATTACGGATTTGCGGGCTACGTCTCGTATTTCGCATTCCAGTTCGACGACGTGCAGCGCACGCTGATCGCGGCCGCCGGCTCGATCGTCAACCTCCTGCTTTGTCTCGCCGCCTTCGCCCTCGTGTTCCTGCGCAAATCGCGAATGCGGGCGGCATTCAACGAACTCTTGCTGCAATTCGCGTTTCTCTCAGGCATCAACGCGTTCGTCGTGTATCCGTTGCTGGACCTCGCCTCCGGCATGAACGGCGACTGGCGACAGATGTACGACAGCGGCGTGCCGTGGCTGACCGGGGCGATCGTTGCAATCCAGGGCGCGGTGTTGCTTGCAGGCTACCTGCTGGTCTCAAAACCGGCGCCGAAGGCAAGGATGGCGAGCCTGACCGATGTGCCAGGGGGTTTCGAACGCGGAGTGTTTGGCGGCATCCGACCCGGCAAGATCGACTCGGCATCGCTTTCGCCGGTGGAGCGGACGCTGCACGAGGTTGCCGATCGCGTCAGCAGCGGGTGGGCGGACCCGGTCGAGTCCCACATCCAGCGCTTCGGCGGGGGAACCGCCCTGGTCCTGGAGTGGGGCGGAAGCGAGGCAGGCCGGATGGCCGTGGCCGCCCGCTCCTTTGAGAATGGCCGAACCGACATCG
>JACCUV010000107.1 GCA_013698495.1 Chloroflexia bacterium | reverse complement strand
CGTTCACGGAACAGCCGACCGGCATGACGACCGTGACCCAGACCACGCCATTTGCCGAAACCTATGTCACCTGCAGCGGCATCGTCCAGAACGGCGGCCCGGAAACAGGCGAAATATCGATGACGGTGACCAATGGCGCAATCGAGTGGAACCTGCTCGATGACGAGGTCGTGTTCTGCAACTGGTTCGTGGGGCAGGGCCTTGCCCCTGCGACACCAACCGGCGCAGACGACAACACCGTCACCGTCTACAAGTGGGAATGCCCGGTCGGAACCACGTACGGGATGGACCAGGACTACTACGGGGCCGAGTGCGCCACGGAGCACCTCAACATCCCAATCGCGCTCGTGGACGCCAACGGCGAGCACGCGACGACGACTCAGGCCAATGGCACGCAGTGGAACAATGTGACGATCGGCCCGGTGGGCGAACTCCAGATCATCGAAGAGATTCCTGATGGCTTCGGCGATCCGGTCGTCTTCTGCTGGTCAAATGATGGCGATCCGGTCCTCGTGCCCTCGGTGAATGGCTTCGTGATTCCACAACCGGATTTGCTGGAGGAGCGGTTCGACTACTACTGCAACTGGTACAACCTGCCCGGTGACGGCAGCACGATCGTGGTCACGAAGTGGGAGTGCCCGGAAGGGACCGCCTACGACCAGGATCCTGAATGGTACGAGGCCAACTGCACCGTGCTGATGGAAGACATCGACTTCAAGCTGACCCACAGCGAGGGCGTCGAGTACCAGACCACGGGCGCGGAAGGAATGGTGGAGTGGGGCAATGTGCCAATCGGACCATTCAGCATCCTCGAGCACATTCCGCCTGAATACGAGGAGCCGGTGGTGATCTGCGGCTTCACCGCTTTCCAGAACGGCGCGATCCTCGACGGCTTCCCGCAGCGGGTCGATACGCCCGGCGGTTACTTCGAAGCCGAGTTCACCATCCCCGCGACCAGCTACTTCTGCAACTGGTACAACATCCCCGGCGGCCCCGGCGAGATCACAGTTATCAAGTACACCTGCCCCGAAGGTTACGACCTGAACGCTTTCCGCGCGGAGCCGATGGAAGACTGCACCGAACTCACGAACGGCGTGAACTTCACGCTGATCGATGACGATCCCGGCACGGTCGATCTGCAAACGATGACCGGCGACTCAATCGACGGCGCGGTCTACTTCGGCGGTCTCGAACCCGGCCCGTACACCATCATCGAAACCGTTCCGGCCGATACCTGGTACGTGTTCGTGCTCGATTGTTACGGCCAACGCATGGGCGAGCTTCGCCCGTACCCGCTCGAGTTTGGGGACACGCTCGACCTGCATCTCAGTGCCGGCGAGTCGATCGTCTGCTACTGGTACAACGTGCCGGAGTGGGACCCGGAATTCGGGCGGTTGACGGTCTACAAGCTCGACTGCTCCACGCTGACCTACGTCTCCGATGTGGACTGTGAAGTGTACGAAGGCGGCAAGGACTTCGATCTCGTGTTCTGGAACGGGTCCGCGTGGGAGCATGCCGATACCCAGACCACGGACGGGTTCGGCAAGATCATGTGGTTCAACCTGACGCCTGGCGAGTACTGGGTCGACGAGCTTGGCGACGACTGGTGCTTCATGAAGTCGGAGCAGCTTTCCGACGACGGCAACTGGCTCAACGTCTACGACAACCAGGAAACCGTGGTCGTCGTCTACAACTGCGGCGGCAAGGATCCAGGGACCCCTGGCAAGACGCCGACCAAGTACCCGGACACGGGTGTTGGTCCCGATCAGAGTGGTCCACTCCAGGAACTGCCCGCCTTCGCGCCGCTGACCGGCCTGTTGGCCCTCCTCGCATCCCGCCGCAACACACGGCGCCCGAACTTCGTAGGGGAGGTCCTGCGTGTCCTCCCGCCTACTCGCCCTTTCGCGGCGTCGCCACGGACCGGCACACAGGCCGGCCCCTGCGAAAGCCGCGATTCGTACGGGAGGACCCGTGTGTCCTCCCCAACAACCCGGGAGACTCCCATGACCGACACACATTCACGCCGCCGGTTTGCGGCCGCGGCGCTGGCCCTGCCGCTAGGCGGAACGGCCTTGATCCGGTCCGGCATCTTCGCCCAGGGGGACCAGGTCGTCGAACCGATCGACGGCACGCCCACCGAGGGCACACCGGCCAGTCTCTGCCTGACCGCGACCCCTGATGCCGCAACCCCGGTCGATGGCTCCGATTGCTTCCGCGGCGCCGTGCCCGCCGGACTGACGATCGCCAGCATCGGGGTTGAGGCCCCGGTCGAGATTCTCGAAACCGTCGGCGGGGTGATGCAGCAACCCTCCGACGAGAATCATGTCGCCTGGTACAAGGAAACCGCACGGTTGGGCGAGCTCGGCAACATCCTGATCGCCGGTCATCTCAACTGGTGGGGGGTGCCGGAAGCCGTCTTCTTCGCGCTTGGGACGCTGGAGGAAGGAGCCGAGGTCGTGCTCGTCGACGAGGACGGGGATGCCTACACCTACGCGGTGGAGTGGGTGCGCCAGGAGAGCAACCTCGAGCCACCGAGCGAGGAGGTGCTGGGGATGACCGATTACGAAGCGGTGACCCTGATCACCTGTGGCGGAGAGTGGGACAACTCCATCTCGGAGTACGACGAGCGGACCGTGGCGCGGGCACGGCGGGTCGCCGCCAGCGGCACCCCGGAAGCCGCCTGACCGGCGCACCGGATCGTGTAGGATTGCGGACCTTGTGCCCGCCCGCCAAACCTGTTCCGCCCGATACCCGACCACTAGCCGGCTGTCCTTGCCAACCCCAGGACAGCGCATTCAGAGGAAACGGCGATCTCGAACACCGAGGTCGCCGTTTCCGCGTAAACGGCCGCACCTCTTGCGCGTGTTTAGACCGGGAACATGGGTAACACACGTTCGGATACATGGGTAACACTTCAGGAGGGCATGTTGCCTCCCGAAAGGAGGGAGGCAGCATGCCCTGGCAGGAGCGATGCCATCCTGATCGAGCGAACGTTCTCCGAAACCACTACGTTCGAACGCCAGGTCAGTCTCGCTTGCGCACCTTCCAGATTTCCTCACACGGCCACTGGCGCGCCCAGTCAAGCGGCACTTGCTGGGCGACACGTGTGGAATCGACCGGTGGCCGCAGTTCAATCAGTTCCACAATCTCGAAGTCGTTCGCCCGCAGGAGACGAATCCAGTCTCCGTACCCGAGATGAAACTCGACCGAGTCGTCATCTGGCCATTCGAAGCGATGCATCTCGAAGTAGGGTCGCCGCAGGCATTCGTCAACCGGTGTCGCGACCGTATCGTCCTCTCCCGTGCAGAGCATCTTGATCAAGCCATTGACGAGGAAAACCAGTTGACCTCCGGGCCGCAGCACCCGCGCCGCCTCGGGAATCCATTTGTTGGGATCGCACCAGATCGAAGCCCCGTACTCGCTGATCGCGAGATCGAAACTGGCGTCCGGGAACGGCAGTTCCTCGGCATTTCCAAGGTGCAGCGGAAACTCGACCTCGAACTTTGCTTGCATCCGGCGGGCCGTCTCGAGCTGGTTGGGAGAGTTGTCGATCCCCACCGGGTGAGCCCCAAGCTTGGCCAGCCACGCCGAAAAGTAGGCCGTGCCGCAGCCAAGCTCGATCGCGTCCATCCCCTCCACGGATTCCGGCAGTGCGCCGAGTTCGCGGTCTGGAATCGAGAACTCGCCCCACGATGGTTCGTTTCCAGCCCAGGCGCGCGGCGCCCACTCCGCATACTCGGCCGCCCACGCATCCCACACGTCCCGGTTGCGTTGTGCGTAGTCCGTCAATGTACGCTCCAATTTGCGTAGGGTTGCGGACCTGTAGCCTGCCCTGAGCTTGTCGAATGGGTCCGCCCGCGCTTCACTCATTGATATTGCGCCGCAGAACGCTAATCCATCTCGCCCTCAACCGCCGCTTCCAGTTGTGTGTACATCTCGGCCCGGAGGTCTCGAAGCACCGGGAAGACCGGTCGAAAGCGATGCGTTTGCTCGTAGTCGACCTCGCCGCAGACCAAATCTTCCACATCGTAGGCGGCCTGGCAAATGATCGGCGAGCCCGGAACCTTCGTCGCCAGGTCGCCAGGTCCAATCAGGCGGCTGCCGCCCCAATAGTTGATCTCGCCTTCGGCCCCCGCGAGGTTGCAGTAGGCGAACGGGATCGTGTTTTCCATCGCCCGCGCCAGCACCAGCGGCTCGAAGATCGGACGCTCGAAGACCGGCGATCCCGATATCCCGACCAGCAGGTGCGCGCCCTTCAGCGTCAGCAATCGCGCGATCTCCGGGAAGAAGATGTCGTAGCAGACCATCATCCCGATCCGGCCGATCGCTGTGTCGAATACCGGGCTGCGTTTGCCGCCGCGGAAGAATCGTCGGTCGGGAAACGCTCCCGCCCCACCATGATCTGTTGCGTGACCGGGCAGCGTGTGCTTGCGCCATGTCCCGATATGACCTTCCGGGCCTACCAACACGGCTGAGTTGTAAAGCACACCGGGCAACCCGCGTTCCGGCATACCCCAGATCGCATGGAGACCGAGCTTGCGGGCAGTTTCGCAAATGTGGTTCGTCGACGGACCGGGAATGTTCTCGGCCATGTCGAAAAAGGCGTCTCCGCAAGCGTAGCCGGTCAACGCCAGCTCCGGGAAGACCACCAGTTGCGCGCCCATCGCCGCCGCCCGCTCTATGAAATCGTCGAATTTCTTGAGATTGGCGCTCTTGTCCAGAGTCGTTGTCTGAATCTGGGCCAACCCAACCGTCACCTTCATGTTCGCCCCCAGGCGCGGCCATGCCGATCGTCGCGGGGGAGGACCTGCGTGTCCTCCCGTTTCGATCAATCGCCCTACCGGTTTTCCAGCCAACGCACCAGGTCCGCCCGCATGATGTACATCACATGGTGCTCGGCGAAAATTGCCGGAAGCTCGTGCCGGTGCGCCGCCTGGTTGATCACACCCGGATCGACCCCCAACAGGAAGGCCTCCTCCTCTGGCGTGTATTGATCGTGCTGCAGCAACTCATGAAAGTTCTGGCGGAAAATCGCGGGTTGTTCGTTCTCGACCATGTGACTGTCTCCAGTCCAAATCGGTTTGGCGCCGCCGCCGGTCTGTAGGGGTGGCCCTGTGTGGCCTCCCGCTTAAACGACGATTGATGCGTGGCCCCATTGTGCCAGATTGGTCACGCATTGGGGGCGAGCATGCTGCTCCCGGTTATGCCTGTCGCTCTCGCGTCGGCACCAGCAACACCGGCCCCTTCGCCTCGCGCACCAGCTTTTCCGCAACACTTCCCAGCAGCCATCGCCGGAATCCATTTCGGCCATGAGACGTCATCGCCACCAGGTCGTCTGGCTGAATCTTCCACAGGAGCGCGAACGCGGCAGTGCCCTCCAGCACCTCGGTCTGCACGTCTTGCCCCAGTGCGCGCAGCCGCTGGGCCACCGTCGCCAGATATTCTCCGGCGCGGCGCTCCGTTTCCTTCCGAGCATCATCGTAGGTTTGGTCCTCACCGCCTACGACCTTCCCGGACTTCTTTTGCTCTCGGATCGTCAACCGAATCTCGTCGAGACCAACCGCTCGCAGCAGGTGCACCGGCAACGACATCCCGATCGCGATCGTGGAGGCGATCGGCAGCGCCCGCTCGGCAAGCTCGGACCCGTCGAGCGGGACCACGATCCGCGCCGTCGGCGGAATCTCGGACTTGTCGTCTCCGGGGCGCACAAGCAGCGTGGGCGTTGTGCTGTGGCGGCTGATCCTGTCCGCCACGCTGCCGAAAAGGAACCGGCCGGCGGCGCCGCGACCGTGCGTGGCCATCGCGATCAGGTCGCATCCGGTTGCGGCGTCCAGAATCGCGCCGGCCACATCTCCCGTGCGCGTTACCACCTCAACCGACCGGTCTTCGCGTCGCAGCGGCCCGGCGACCTCCTCGAGCTTGACTTCGATCGCGCGGGAGTCGGCCTCGTGACTTCCGGCGACATGGAACAGCACGATTTCGCTCGCCGGCAGCCGACCGGCAAATTCCGCACCCTTGGCCGATCGCTTCGATCCATCCAGCGGAACCAGAATCCGGAGCCCGTTCACGTCTCGTTTGCCGGAATCGTCATTGGCGCTCATCGTCTTCTCCCCATTGTCGTCAACGGCGCGAACTTCCTGCTCCGCCAATTATGGCGCGTAGGAAGCTCGGAATGCGGCACGACAACCACGCACCGCTGTCCCCGCGCCCACAATCAGGCTTCGTAGGGGACGACCGGAGCCTGCCCTAAGCTTGTCGAACGGGTGTCGTCCCGCTCTGTGGTCATTGCTCGACGATCGCCAGCGAGCCAATTGTCATTCCGAGGAACGAGGAATCTTGTAATTTCCGTAGGTCCAGGTGTGAGATTTCAGCCACTTTGCGATTCGGGGTAGAGAGGCAGAACGCCTTCGATGCCACACAACAATGGCCGTGGGATCACCCCACGGCCATTGTCTTCATGTCTTCAATTCGAACAGCAACTAGCTGACCGGAGTCGCCTCGACGCCATCGGCAGGCGGCTCGGCGAGGTAAATCTTGACGTCGACATTGCCGCCGTCGTCATCCTTGGTCAGGATCGCGATTCCCGAGTACCCGGAGTCGTTCAGCGGTTGCAGCGCAATCACCAGTTCATTTTCGAACACCACGCCGCCAATGTCGCCGCAGGCGATGTAGTTCTGGATGTTCTCCTCGCTCTCGTGGATGTTGATCGCATGGGACTCAGCCAGCATCTCATCGTCGAAACTGAATTCGGAATCGTCGGTCAGGGAGTAGAGCACGTTAGCCGCTGTCAGGAGGCCCTGGGGAGCGGGGGCGTCCTCGCCTTCCTCTTCCTCGCCGGCTCCGCGCGGCTCAATGTTGTTCAGCGGCACAGCGGGAACCGGTTCGAGATTGACGCAATCGCCAGCATGAATGTGCACCGGATGAGAAGCCGTAGCTTCATCGTCCTGCGCCAACACCAGTCCAGCCCCGCCGATCGCAATCCCGCCAGCGAGCATCGCGCCGAGTGTGATGTTCTTCAAGGTTGCAAATCGCGACATTGTCCGTCTCCTTCAATGAAGTGGGGACACTGGCTCCGGAAACGATCCGAAGGAGCATCGGCCACTGGCGGAATAACGTTGCAGACGAATTTCTTCTACGGGTCAAGTATTGCAGAAGCACATCGGGCTCACAATGACTCTTTTGGGTTACTGTAATCCTGAAACAACGCCAACTGCAAATCACCTGGCGTGCCGGGCGGCGGAGTGGCTGCTCACTTCCTCCGGTCCGGAAATCTCGTCTGGATGTTGGTTCGAATCCGCAAGGACGACGCGCGCGATGCCCTCCAGGCGATGGTCCGCAAGAACTTCGACTCCATTTGCCGCCAACTCCTCGCGATGACCGAGACAACCTCTTCCACCGACGACGTATCTCGGTCGCGGCATGTCGACCGTCGTGTCGCGGACGACGCGGATGGTCTCGCGCAACGCGGGCATGTGTGCCTCCAAGGAGATTGAGAGCAATACAATCTCTGCGCGACGCAAACGCACCGATTCCTCTATGGAGGATGGGTCCACATTCGCCCCAAGGTAGTGCACTCTCGCCCCCCGTTCACGCAAGACACCGCAGACCATCCGCAACCCGAGGTCATGCAACTCTTCGGCGATGCAGGCGGCAACCACAATCGGCTTGAGCCGGTCAGGTTCTGCGTGTCGCAGGGTCAGCTCGGCGATGAGATCCCGCGACAGCTCCGAAATCTCGTGCTCCTGGCTCACCGTTAGCAGCCCACTGACCCAACGCTCCCCGACCTCGATCAAGGCGGGCCGCAATACGTCGTCGAACGTCGACGCCAGTGGCAATCCCACATCGTCTGCATGGAGGATCAAATGGGTGGCGGCCGCCATTTCGCCATGCGTCGCCAGTTCAAGTAGTCGCTGCGAAAGGTGCGCTGGCGAGGCAAGAGCATCCATCGTCTCAAGCCGTTGCCGGATTTCGGCGAGTGAGTACCGCTGCGCCTGCCAGTTCCTGATTCGCCGAATTCGATCGAGGTCGGTGACGGTGAACAGCCGGTGTCCGCCTGCCGTGCGCAACGGGTTTACCAAACCCTCTCGCTGAAAGAATCGCAGGGCGGAGTGTGAAACGTCGGGATAAGCGCCCTGGAGTTCGGATACTGCCTCCCCGATAGTGAACAGCCGTGCTTCAGCGGGGAGAGTCATGACTCATCCCCCTTTCCATAGCGAACGAGTCCGATATGAGACGTTGACGAATCTAAACCTGTAGTATAGAATTAGATTCATAATTCGATTCTACCACGGAGGACAAAACATGCGTAAGTCACTCGATCTCGTCACATTGGTTCTGGTTATCGTTGGCGCGTTGAATTGGGGATTGGTGGGTCTGTTCGAATTCGATCTCGTCGCCACGATCGTTGGCGAAGAGTTTGGCGAAGTCAACGTCCTGTCCCGAATCGTCTACATCCTCGTCGCCGTTTCCGGCGTGTACCAGTTCTCCGCCCTGGGGCGAATGGCCGGAAACGATACCCAACGAGCCTAGTTCGGCCAGGACTTCGTCGTCCCGGGCCGACCCGTGCGAAGCGGCCCATCCCTCATCTCCTTAGGAGGCAACAAATGTCCACTACTTCTAAAAAGATCAATCGCGAAATTTCTGACTGGCTGGGCGATATCGTCGCTCTCGAGTCCCACATCGAGGAGGTAATGGACCACCAGTTGAAACTGGAGACCGGCAACTCCGAACTCGATGCCGCTTTCAAACGCTTTCACGACACTGTGCGCGATAGCAAGCACCGCGCTGAGGCGTACCAGAAACAGTACGGTTCAACCGCCGGCAACCCGGTGATCAAGGTCGGCGCAACCCTGCTTGGCAAGGTGGCGGGCGTAATCGACAAGGTCCGCCACGACTCCGTCACCAAATCAATCCGCGACGATTACACCGCCTACAACCACGTCACGATCGCTTACACCATCCTCCATACCACGGCGATGGCCTTCGAGGATCTCGCCACCCAGGAATTCGCCGAGCAAGGCGTGCGCACCTACGCCGGTCTGGTGCAGGATATCAACCATGTCCTCCCGGCGGCCGTCATCCACGATCTCAAGACTGGCGAGCACGCGCCGGTGATCGACGCCGGTGTGGTTGATGCCAGCCGCGCCACGATCGACAGCGTCTGGAAATCCACCGCCAACTAACCAACCTTCCCACCACCCCACACCACGCCCAAGCGGGAGGCCAACCGGCCTCCCGCTTGGGCATACGCCCTTAGTCCCAACCGGCTTGATTCCGAGTTTCAGGAGCCGATTTCAACGCCATTCCCCATCGCCTGCGAATCGTGATTCCCATTACGAGCACAGACAAGGGACTTTCGAATCAGATCCGGATCGAGGAGCCCGAAGGTGGCATCACCAAACCCTCGGTCATCATGTGCGAACAGGTCAAGTCGCAGAGCCTGATCCGCTTTCAACGAAAACGGGGCGCCGTTACAACCGAAACCCTCGTGACCGTGCAACGCCTGGTCGGCCTGTTCATCGACCGCCCCTCGGCCCAACCTTGACCCGCAATGCTGAATCGGACACCATTGCATCAAGTCGTCGTATCACCCCTTGATCCCCGAGTGCGTCACGCCCTCCATGAAGTACCGCTGAAACAGGAAAAACAGCACCATCATCGGAATCGTGAAGATCACCGAAGCCGCCATCAGCAGCGACCACTGGGTGCCCAACTCCTGGACCGACTCCTTCATCGTGCCGAGACCCAGCGCCAACGTGTAGTCGTCGGGCCGGTTGAGGTAGATCAACGGCCCCATGAAATCGTCCCACTTCGCATTGGCTTCGAAAATCGCGACCGCCACCAGCGCCGGCTTGATCAACGGCAACATCAGCGTCCAGTAGATGCGCAGGAACCCTGCCCCGTCGATCCGCGCCGAATCGACCAAATCCTGGGGAATGGTCAGCAGGAACTGGCGCAGCATGAAGATGTAGAACGCCGACCCAAACAGGTTTCCCGCCCATAGCGGCCAGAAGGTGTTGACTGCCCCCAGCTCATTCCAGATCAGGAAGGTAGGAATCATCGTCACCGCGCCGGGCAAAAGGTAGGTGGCCATCACCAGCGCGAAGAGCGCCCCCCGGCCCCGGAACCGGATGCGCGCGAAGCCGTAAGCGACCAGCGAGCTCGAGAGCAGGACCGCCACCACGGCCAACACCGTAATCACCAGGGTATTCCACATCCACCGCGCGACCGGGGCGAAGTTGAAGACATCGGCGTAGTTGTCCCACCGCCATTCCGTGGGTATCCAGTTCGAGGCGAAAATCTCGTCAGCCGGCTTGAGCGAGGTGATCACCAGCCAGACGAAGGGCGCGCAGAAGATCACCGCCAGCGCGGTGAGCGCGAGGTAGATCAGCGGCTCGCGAAGCGAGTGGGGCGAGAACCGGGACTGCCGGTGACCGGTTCCCGCCACGCTTGTGGCCATCGGGAGTGTTTCGTTTCGTACAGCCATCGGAAGGACCCTTTCCTCAGCCGCGGGCATCGTGTTCGTAGTAGACCCAACGCTTGGAAATCCAGAACTGGAGGGCGGTGACCGCGAGAATGATCAGGAACAGGATCCAGGCGATCGCCGAGGCGTAGCCCATCTGGAAGTAGCCGCTGCCGAATGCCCGCTTGAACAGGTACATCACGATGAACAGCGCCGAATCCTGGGGACCACCATCCTTGTCGAACATCACGTAGCCTTGGGTGAAAACACCCAGCGCGGCGATCGTTGAGACCGTCGCCAGGAAGAAGGAGACGCCGGAGATCATCGGCAGCGTGATGTTCCGGAACCGGCGCCAGGCCCCGGCGCCGTCGAGGGTGGCGGCTTCGTATAAATCCTTGGGCACCCCTTGCAGGGCGGCGAGGAAGAGGATCATCGCCCCACCCATCATCCAGACTTGGGAAATCACGATCGTCGGCTTCGTCCAGTCGGGGTCGACCGTCCAGGCCGGGGCCGGGAGACTTAGTGCGCGAAGCGTGCGGTTGACCAAGCCATTGTTGGGATTGAGCATCCAGATCCAGAGGTAAGCGGTGGCGATCACGGGGGTCATCGAGGGCAGGTAAAAGGCTGTCCGGTAGAA
>JACCUV010000057.1 GCA_013698495.1 Chloroflexia bacterium | reverse complement strand
CTGTAGTGGTTCGCGATTGCATAGGGCAGCAATGGGCGCGGCTCCGCGTAGGAGAAGGTCACGGTGTGATCGTCGACGGCGGTCACAGTCGGGTCACCGTAAATTTCTTCGAAGAAGATGCCACCGAGGAACTGCGAGGGCTGACCGCTCTTGGCTCGCGAGCGTTCGACATTCGCGAGCACCGTGGCCGAGCTGAAGGGCTCGCCATTCGAGAACGTGACATCGTCGCGCAACTGGAACTCCCAGGTGAGGCCGTCCGGGCTCAGGGTCCAGTCAGTCGCGAGCGCTGGCAAGAGGTTGAAACTGTCGTCGTACTTGAGCAGTGGTTCGTAGACCTGGAGACTGGCATGGGAATACCAGTAGTCCTCCGGACCGCCAACGAGGTTGCGGTTGACGCCGACCCGCAAGGTTTGGTCCTCGCGGAGGCGATCGCCTTCTTCGTGGACGACGCCTGGCGGCGTGGCTTCCTGGGCTAGGGCGGCCAATGGACCCGCGACGAGGAGGCTGAAGACCAATGTGGCGATCGCGATTGGCTTCGCGAGGAGGAGGATTGACTTGCGAACGCGGTGTGGTCGATGTGACTGTTTCATTGTTTGACTCCCGTGCAGGACACTCAATACCGGCGCCCGGCGAATGGTTCAATGGATTCGTTTGGGCGATGCGACAGCACCGGTCGATCATCTGACATCTCCCTTTTCGCGCTTGTGAGCTTTAGTGACCAACATCGACTACATCCCGAATAGCGTCGCCGACGAGGTTGCAGAGCAAGGCAACCAGACTGATGCAGACACCCGGCGCGACTGCCAGCAACGGGTACTGTCCGAAATAGGTGCGGGCTTCGTTGAGCATCGTGCCCCAATCGGCATTGGGTGGCTGAACGCCCAGACCGAGGAAGCTGAGGCTGGTGATGGTCAGGATCAGGGCTCCGAGATCGAGCGTCGCCAGCACGACCACTGATGTCATCAGGTTGGGAAAGATGTGGCGCCAGAGGATGCGGCCCCGGCTGGCGCCGATCGATTCCGCGGCTTCGACGTACACGGTTTCGCGGAGCGAGAGAACTGAGGAGCGGAAGATTCTGGCGTGACCAACCCAGCCCGCGCCAATCAGGGCGATCAGGAGCCCTTCCGTGCCGGCGCCGAGTATGCCGAGGATGGCGAGGGTCAGGAGCAGGCTGGGGACGGAAAGCAGCACCGTCAGCAGCGTCGAGACTATGAGATCGAAACGTCCGCCGATGTAGCCTGAGGTGAGCCCGACAACCAGGCCAAGTGTCACTGTCGCCACCGTGCCGATCAGTGACATGACGATGGTTGTGCGACCACCGTAGAGGATGCGGCTGAGCACGTCTCGCCCCAACTGGTCTGTGCCAAGCGGGTGTTCCGGAGAAGGCGACGCCAGCATCTGTTGCATGTCCAGCGCGTTCGGATTGTACGGAGCGAGCACGCTGGCGAGAATCGATGCGACGACGATCGAGAGGAGCAAGGCCGACGGAATCAGCAGCGAAAGTTTCTGTTTGCCGAGCCACCGTAGCGGCCGCATGTCTGGTCTCTCGTGAATCGCGGGCCGAGGACGAGTAGCGGGAAACGCGCCCGCAACATTGCTGAGACTGCTCATGCGCCCCTCCCTCCAGTCGCGTCAAGCCGGACTCGGGGATCGAGGAACGCGTAGCCGAGATCGGTGACGAGGTTGACGACGATGAAGAGGACTCCCGCAATCAGGACATAGGCGCCGATAACCGGCAAGTCCCGGCCGGAAATGGCGCTGATCAAGGCGCTTCCCATCCCGGGCCAGGCGAAGATCGATTCGATCACGATCGCGCCGGCGAGCAATTGTCCGAAGCGGAGACCGAGGAGCGTGGTGATCGGAAGCAAGGCGTTCGGCAGGGCGTGTCGCATCACAAGGAACGTCTGTCTGAGTCCCTTGGACCGGGCGGTCCGCACGTAGTCCTGTCGCCAGACCTCGATCATTCCCGATCGGGTGAACCGCATCAGGCTGGCCGCCGGCCCCAGCGACAGCGCTAGCACGGGCAGAATCATGAATTTCAATCCGCCGTATCCGGCGACTGGCAGCAATTGCCATTTCTCGGATACGTACGTGATCAGGAGCAACGCCAGCCAGAATGACGGGATTGACGCCAACAGGAGACTCCCGACCCGTCCCCCATAGTCGATCCAGGTATTGGCGAAGAGCCCAAAGAGGAGCCCGGCGCCTACGCCGAGGATGGTGGTGAAGATGAACGCGGCGAGTCCGAGGCGAAGGGTAGGTCCGATTCGTTCGCCAAGGATCTCGCTTACTTCGCGTTGGTCGATGAACGAACGTCCGAAATCGCCTTGCAGAGCGTTGCCCAGCCAGGTCGCATAGCGAACGGGGAGCGGGTCGTCGAGCCCCAGTTGTTCGCGGTAGGCCGTAATCGCTTCCGGAGTTGGTTCCTGACCACCGGCGCGCAGGGCGTTGGTGGCGGGATCGCCACGCGCCGCGCTGTTGAGCAGGAACGCGGTGAGGGTGAGGAGGAGCAAGGTCGGGATGGCGGCGGCCAATCGATTGATGACGTAGCGGCCCATGGGTAGGTCGAATCGTGCGTGCAATGAAACCAAAGCAGTTCGCGGCAAGGAGCAAGCGCGACCTGCCGGAGGGTTGAAAACTCATCGTCAGGCACTGCGCGATTGCGCTGGGCGACTACCATCGCCAGGGTGGTTCAGTGAGAGACCCAGTAGCGACGCCGATGACATTGAATTGTTCAGAAGTTGACAGTTGGGTGGTGTACGGGGAGACCGATGGATTTATTGCCCGGTGGTCGAGCGACTACCCATCGATCCTTGTACAGAGGCAGGGGATACAACAACAGAAGGTTCCGCGCGTCATGCAGACGCTGGATGAAGGTTGTTGCAAATGTGGCCGTGTTGACGTTGCTTGTGTGCCCAAAACAAAAATCCCCTCATCTTTCGGATGAAGGGCCAACTTTCGGCGATTGCTCGCGTGTGTTGAGCGCCCTCATCGTCCAGGATTTCCTGCCGGATTTAGCACCTTCCCGGCGAACGTTGCCGGGGGGTTGCTGGGGCTTCGACGGGCCGGTCCCTCTGCCCCTCTGGATGAGGTCAAACGTATTCACTTGTTGGAAGACCACTGTAGAGTTCGAAGCATTGGCTGTCAAGCAGGTAAACGCTCCGCGTTTTGAACGATAATCCAAGGCGAATTGTACGCCGGTGGTCTGTCCGCCCTGATTTGCCACTCCATCAAGTCGTCATTCCGAGCCTGCGAGGAGTCCCGGCCCCGCTGGATACGGCGCAGCCGGTAGGGCGTGGCCCAAGTACCGCTTCGCGGGGAATTTCTCCTTCGTCGGAATCACGGCAAGGGTGCTGGTGAGCATAGCGAGTCACGCGTGACAGAGTACCAGGTCCAGTTGAGTGGGCGATACTTCGTCAGTTGACGCTCCGGGTCTCGTTTGGTAGCATTCTGGCCGGAACACAAGCCGACGTAGCTCAGCGGCAGAGCAAAGGACTCATAAGCCTTTGGCCGGTGGTTCGATTCCACCCGTCGGCACCGAGCTGGAGAAAGCCCTCGCTCAAAGCGAGGGCTTTTCTGTTGGCGGTGCGCTATTGGGCATAGGATAGTCACATCGTCACGAAACGGGTCCGATTTGAGGCGGATGGTCACAATGGCGACTGGCGAGCAATCAAATTTAAGAGCGCAAGACAACAATTCCGGTCGCGAGAGCGGACTGGTGCAGCGGTTGCGACGATCGCTCGAAGACCTCGGTGAGGCGCGTCCCTCGCGCGTGCTCGTTGGGTATTCGGGTGGGGCGGACTCGTTGGCCCTGTTGAGTCTGCTCACGAATCTCGCGAAGCATCAGGGGTTCGAGGTGCGCGCCGTGCATGTCGATCATCGCGCGAGGCAAGGGTCGGCGCTTGATGCGGCGACCGCGAAGTCGGTGGCGGCTGACCTCGGCGTTGGACTCGACGTTCGGGCAGTTCTCGAAGTGGCGCTGGCGGAGCATGCGGGTGTGGGCCGGGAGGAGGCGCTGCGCCGGGAACGCTACCGGATTTTCGCCAAAGTCACCTCGGCGTGGGGCGCCGACCTGGTGGCGCTGGCCCATCACCAACGAGACCAGGCGGAGTCGGTGTTGTTGCATCTGCTGCGAGGCGCCGGGGTTCGAGGCGCGTCCGGAATGCGTCCGCTAACCGAGATTGACGTTCCGTGGTGGGATGCGGGCGAGGCGGATATCGAGGCCCGCACGTTGAAGGTGTGGCGGCCGTTGCTGGGGGAATCCGTTGGTGAGCTGGAGGAGTATGCGCGATTGCTTGGCGTTCCAATAGTGGTCGATGAGAGCAATGAGGACGAGTCGTACCGGCGAAACGCGATTCGTCACAGTGTTCTACCGCTCCTTGAGCAGGTGGCGCCTGGCGCCACGATCAACCTGGCCCGGTTTGCGGAGTTGGCCGGGGAAGACAGCGGCTTCCTCGATGGATTGGCGAGGCGCCATGTCGAGAATTCCGGGAATTCGCGGGCGATCGATCGGGCGTGGTTGATGGAGCTGCCGCTGGCGATCCGACGGCGCGTGGTGCAGTTCTGGATCGAGGAGCAGGCGCCGACCGGTTTCGAGGTATCGCTGAATCGAATCGATGAGGTGTTGCGGGTGGCGGCGGTGAAGGGCCGGCCGCGGACGGTGGAGATCGGCGGCGGGGTGACGGTCGAGGTGTCCCGGAATGCATTGTCGATCAGGCGTGTTGATGAGGATGAATTTACAAGGGCTTGATGAGTTTCTTCGAGACCTCGGGCGGACCCATTCGGCAAGCTCAGGGCAGGCAACGCTGCGCGTTTGCGGGCAGGCAAGATTCGGAACTCCCGAAAATCGTGCCCGTTAGTTCGCCCCGACGAAACGTGATCGACAGGCGCCAGCCCCGAACCAGCCCTTACCGGTAGTTGTGCGAGTTCGGCGTGACGGCCCGGATGTCGGCTGGCGAGCGGGGGCCGTCTTCATAGGTGGTGATGCGCATCAACTGGTCGCGCGAGAGGTCGACCTCCTCGTTTTGGGGGACGTCCCAGCCATCGTGCGAGTCCGGGCGGCCGAAGTTCATGCTTTCGATCGGGATCAGCCGCTCGGCGATGATGTTGGTGTTGTTGTTGGCCAGTTGCAGTTTGCCTTCGATCGTCAGCATCGGGGTCGATCGCACCTCCAGGCGTTGTCGCTCATAGAGATCGGGATAGACGACGACGTTGACGAGGCCGAACTCATCCTCGAGCAGCAGGAAGGTGATGCCCTTGGCCGTGCCGGGTCGTTGGCGACAGACGATCAGGCCGGGAATCTGGACCTTGTAGCCATCCGGCAGGCTGGCGAGATCGCGGGTCGAGACCATGTGCCGCGGGAGACGCGAGCGCATCAGGTAGAGCGGGTGGAACCGCGTCGACAGCCCGAGCGTGCGGTATTCGTCGGTCATCCGCTCCCACGAGGTGGTGGCGGGCAGCTCGACGTGGTCCTGCTCGGTGGGCAGAGCGAGCGCGAGTTGGCGTCCCGCCTGCTTGCGGGTTTGTCGATCCATGAATCCCTTCGGGGCAATGAAGAGACCGATTTGCCAGAGCATTTCGCGTCGTTGGAGGCCGAAGCCATCGCAGGCGCCGGCCGCGATGAGGTGTTCCAGGGTATCGGTCCGCAAGGCGACGCGGCGGATCAGGTCGGCCAATGAGCGGAAATCTCCGTGTCGGCCTCGATCGTCGATGATCCGTTCCGCCGCTTCCTCCTGGAGGCCCTTGACGTAGGAGAGGCCGATCCGGATTGCGCGTGAGCCCTCGACCGTGCATTCGAAGCGGCTGAGGTTGATATCGGGGCGCGCAATCTGGAGTCCCGAGCGTTTGCCATCGTTGATGAGCACATGCGGCGCGTAGAACCCCATCGGCTGGTGGTTGAGGAGCGAGCAGAGGAACTCGGCTGGATAGTAGTGTTTCAGCCAGCACGACTGGTAGGCGAGCAGGCCGAACGCGGCGGCGTGGCTCTTCGGGAAGCCGTACTCGGCGAAAGCGGAAAGCTTCATGAAGACCTTTTCGGCAACCTCCGGGCTGACATCACCCTGCTTGCGGCAGCCTTCCATGAAGTCATCGGTCATCGCCTGCATCGCCTC
>JACCUV010000055.1 GCA_013698495.1 Chloroflexia bacterium | reverse complement strand
CCGGGACTGCATCCTTCCGCGAGGTGCGGAGATCATGCGGGAAAACCTGGCGTTCGCGCGAAGCTGGTTTGGGGAGAACGCGGACCTTGCGTCGTGGCAGGAACCGCGAGCCGCCCTGCTGGCGATGATGAGATACGAGGCGCCGGTCGATTCGGTGATGCTGGCCGACCGGCTCGCCCAGGAAGCGCGGGTGATGCTGGCGCCGGGCTCGGCGTTCGGTCTCGACGGCTACCTCAGAATCGGGATCGGACAGCGGCCGGACATCTTCGCCGAGGGTTTGCGCCGGACGGGCGAGTTCCTACGGGGACTGACGTAGGCGATTTCAAGGATGCCGCCTACTCGCCCGCCTTTTGGGCGGAGGCGTCGCTGCCAGGGGCATCGGTGACAACGGTGCGGGATTGTTCGCGCAGGAACTGCATGACGTAGTACGGTCCGAGAGCGCCCTTACCGGACGATCCGCTCCCCTTCCAGCCGCAGAATGGCTGGCACTCCGGCCAGGCGCCGGTCGTCGCGCCGCCGGAGCGGTTGGCGTAGACGACGCCCGCCTCGATCGTGTTGAAGAAGCGGTCGATCTCTTCGCCATCCTCCGTGAAGATGCCCGCGGTGAGACCATACTCGGTGTCGTTTGCCGCTGTCAGCGCTTCATCGAGCGAATCGACGGCGCCAACCGCGAGAAATGGCAAGAACAGCTCGCGATGGAATAGCTCGTGGTCGAGCGGCAAGCCGTCAACAATCGTCGGTTCGACGAATGTGCCATTCGCCAGCTCGGGATCGGCCGGTCGACCACCGCCGGCGCGGACATTTCCCCTCCCGGCAAGCGTGACCGCCTCTTCGAAACGGGAAACGGCGCCATCATCGATCACGGGACCAACGAACACCGCTCGGTCAACCGGGTTGCCGACCACCAACTCGCTGGTGCGGGCCACGAGCCGCGCCATAAACTCGTCGTAGACAGGACGCTCGACGTAGACCCGCGAACAGGCCGAACACTTTTGCCCCGAGAACCCGAATGCGGAGCGCGCGACGCCTTCGACCGCTTTTTCGAGGTCGGCGTGCCGGGTCACGATCGCGGGGTTCTTGCCGCCCATCTCGGTCAGAATCGGTTTTGGATACTCGATCCCAAAGTTGTTGAAGAGGTCCATCCCGACTTCCTTGGAACCGGTGAACACGGCGCCGTCGACGTCTGGATGCTTCACCAACGGCTCGCCAACCTCGCGACCGCCCCCGGTGACGAAGTGCAGAACGTCGTCGGGCACGCCACCGTCAATGAATGCCTGGTAGAGCGCGTAGCCGGAAAGGGCGGTGGCGCTGGCGGGCTTGAAGACGACAGTGTTGCCGGTCACCAGGGCGCCTGAAATCGGACCCGCCGCCAGGGCGTGCGGGAAATTAAACGGCGCCAGCACTGCCCAGACTCCGAATGGACGCAAGACCGATACGTTTTGTTCGCGCGGGTCGATCGACTCCATGGTGAGCGAGAAGCCATCGGCCAGCACCATCTGTTTGGCGTAGTAATCGAGCAGGTCGGCTCCTTCCTCGACTTCACCGATCGCCTCGGCGCGAGATTTGCCACATTCGTGAATCATGATCGCGGCGAGGTCGAACTTGCGCTCGCGGATGGTTTCGGCGGCGTTGCGAATGATCGCGACGCGCTCCTGCCATGGTCGGGCGGACCAGGCCGGGTAAGCGGTGCGGGCAACGGCCACGGCGGCATCGACATCATCGACGGTTCCGGTTTGCATTTTGGCGAGCACAACGGTGGTGTCGGCGGGTGAGGCAACATCGAACAGGGGACGGCCGGTGGAGGCTTCGCCACCGATCACGATCGGATACTCGGTCCCAAAGGTCGATTCGAAGCGGGCGAGCGCCTCATCAAAGGACGAGTGCATGGCCTCGATTTGATCGGGGGTTGCAGTATAGGTGATTTTCTGGTCGGTGGCCATGGTTGGTCTCCTGAAGTTTTTGAAATCTCTCAAGGTAATCGAATCGACATCGGCGGTAATTTCAAAACTTGATTGTCATTCAAACTCCGACGGGCATGCAGTCTGAACGACATTCCTATCTGCGACCCGTACCCTGCGATGCGATCCAGACGGGGATAGCGCAGCTTTCTGCAAGGCGAAGTCTGTGTGAGCGAGATCACGGGCGTACGTGCTGGATGATAGCCTTCGCCTGGACGCTCTACGAATACGGGCCAAGTATCGCTGAAATCTCGACGCGATTGCCGAATGGATCGTGGGTGAAAAATCGCGGGCGGTTGGGAATGACATCGGTGTCGCTTGTCTCATACCCGTTCGCTTCGAGCTGTTCGCGGACGGCCGCGGGGTCGTCGACCTGGATGCAGAGGTGTTGACCGGGTGAGTTTGGGCCGCTCTCGTCGGTGTAGAGATGGATCTCGTCGCCGCTTTCGCCGATCGCGAACCAGACGAATCCGTCGCCACCGAGCACTGCCGGCGGTGGAATTTCGGTGAGACCAAGTGTAGCGCCGTAGAAGTGACGGCCCTGGTCGTTGCCGCCGGTGGTCATCGGGACGCTGGCGTGTTGAAGCCGGATCGCGGGCATTTGGAGATTCCTCACAATTGGCCGGCACAAGGCGCGGCCACTACCAGATCACTTGCCGGCGCCAAGGCCGACCGCTACTCGTCGTATTCTCCTGGCGCGTGGCGTTTGACTCCAGCGGTGCGACCGAATTTTCGCAGGCGCTGCCACACGCTGGAGTCGTCGGCTGCTGGTAGCGTGCCAGATTTTCGCGCATTCGTCAGCCCGGCGGACATGGGCACGAGTTCCGGTTTCGACGCCCATTGCCATGGCGGACGGCGGCGCCGCGTTGAATCGTCGCGTCGCACCGCATTTACCGGGCCGATCACCTCGGTCGCGATCTGCCGTGAGTATCCGGCGAGCCGGCTGCTGGAGAAGGAGTTGGCGCCGATCGCCGCTTCGATCGTCCGGGCGGCGGCGTGGCAGACCGCGAGATTCGACGAGAGACCATCGCGATTGAGTGGATTCGTGACGCCCACGAGGTCGCTGACGACCATCAGGCCATCGGTGTGGAACCGTGGTTTTTAATTTAATACTCCGATTGGCACGACCTCCGTGAAGAATCCCTCCTCAATCGATTCCGAAGTGAGTCGCCGGATGACGGGACAGGCGAGCACCTCGTCGAGGTACTCGCGAATGTGCCGCGCGGTCGCCATTTCGTCCTCAAGCAGCATGGCGACAACGACGGTGATCGACTCCGAACCGGGCAACACGATCCCATAGCCAGGCGATCCCCACGATGCTGCATGTCGAAAGACGACGACGCGGCAACCGTCACCGGCGGCCGTGAATCGCTCGCGTACGACAGTGACCGGAAGTGGATAGCGAACCTTGGCCACATGCATCAACTCGGTCGGCAGCCAATCGGGCCGCAAGCCCACCTGCTCGGCAAGTCGTGGGTCGGATTCGTCGGCCAGGATCACGAGTTCGGCGTGCAACTCCAGGCCCGACTCTCCGCACCGAACACCGGCAACGCAGCCTTGTTTCCAAAGGAACTCCGTGACAGTCGCGCCTGGCATGAGCGCCACTCCGGCGTCAGAGAGGCGACGCCCGATAACGCGAAGGAGGTCGGCGTGTTCGACTGCCGACCATACCGGCGAAATCCGATCGGGACCGATGTCTGACGTTGCAAGCCGAGCCTCGGCGATGGCCGTGACCGGCAAGGCCCGCGCGTTGTCCAGGGATTTACCCAGAGCGTAGAGGTCACCGGCGCTGACGATGCCGGCAAAACCACGATCGCGACCTGGCGGCATAACTTGTTCGAGGACGAGGGTGTCAGCGTTCGCTTCGGTCAGCATGGAGGCGAGCGCCAGGCCGGAAACTCCGGAGCCAACGATGACGATCCGGGGCCTGACAGTTTCGCCGCCCTCGGCGCTGGCGTTCATATCGTCAGTCCACCGTGGATTTGAGTTGCCCGATTAGGGCCGGCACAATCTCGAAGAGGTCGCCGACGATCCCAAACGAGGCAATCTTGAAGATCGGAGCATCCGGATCGCGGTTGATGGCGACGATATGGTCTGAACCGGACATCCCGACCAGGTGCTGAGGCGCGCCGGAGATGCCGACCGCCAGATACAGTTTCGGACTCACGGTGTGCCCGGTCGAGCCGACCTGATCGCTGTGCGCACGCCATCCCGCGCCAACCGTCGCGCCGGAGGCGCCGACGGCCGCGTCGAGCACGGCGGCGAGTTCCTCGACCAGTGCGAAGTTCTCCGCCTTGCCGAGACCTCGGCCACCGGAAACGATTCGATTCGCCCCGGTCAGGCCCTTTGCGCCAGCCGTGTGTTCGGTTTTGTCGACGAGCGTTGCTCGCGTATCCCGGTCATTGACGGCAATCCTCAGCGACTCGATTGGAGCAGCGTGTTCGCAGGTTACTGACCGGGAGTATGCTCCGGGCGCAACCGTCACCATCGCTGGACTGGAAGCGACGAACCTGACCGCCGTTTGGACGCGTCCGCCGAGTACTGCTCGATGGGCGACAACCTGACCTTCGTCGATGGAGAGTGTGAGGGCATCGGGGACGAGGGCGAGATCGAGGCGAGCCGCGACTCGCGCCGCATAGTCGCGCCCAGTAATCGAGCTGGGAATGAGCACCGCGAACGGTTCGATTTGCAGGATGATCGACGAAACGGCGCCCGTCCATGGGCCGGGCAAGAATGGCGCGAGAGAGGGATGCTCGATGACCACAACCCGGTCGACCCCTTCAACATTGGCAAATTCGCTGGCGATGTGGCCGATGTCCGATCCGGCGACGGCCACGACGAACTCGCCGTCGACCAGATTGGCGAGTTCCCTGGCGGCGGTGACGAGTTCGAGACTCGCCGGCCTGATCCGGTCGTTGCGGTGTTCGCCGATGACGAGAACGATTGGGGAGCTCATATCAGCTTTTGTTCCTTCAACCAGGCGACCAGTTGACGAGCGGCCTCATCTGTGGGGACTCCTTGCACGACAATGCCTTCGGCTTCGCGCTCAATTGCCACCGGAACAGACCACTCAAGGCGCCGCGCCGCAGTAGGTTCCACAACCTCAACGACGGGAATCGTCTTCTTCTTCGCCGCCATCATGCCCTTCAGCGTCGGGTAGCGTTGGGATTCCTCGCGGCCGGAGAGCACCATCAGCACAGCGGGGAGAGGGACCTCGATCGTTTCCTTGCTGGCCTCGGCGTCGCGGCTGACACGCAGTTCACGATCACTGAGTTCGACGTGCGTCGCAAGCGAAACGTGCGGCCACTTGAGGGTTTCGGCGATCTGGGGGCCAACCTGCCCGGTCTCACAGTCGTCGGTCGATTGCCCGGCGAGCACCAGGTCGAAATTGTGTTTCACGATCTCAGCGGCGAGGATTCTCGCCGTGGTGAGACTATCTATGTCGTTGTGGTTGGGCAAGTCGATCAGGATCGCCTCGTCCACCCCGGTAGCGAGGGCGCGGAGCAGGACATCCCGCGCGGCGGGTGGTCCGGCGGCGATGGCGGTGACCTGGGCGCCGAAACGATCCTTGATCGCCAGCGCCTCGCCGACGGCGTAGGCGTCGTAGGTGTTCATCACGCGGCCGCCACCAATGTTGGCCTGGCGGCTCGTGGGATCGACGACAACAGCGTTGATGTCGGGAACCTGCTTAATCAGGACGGCGATTGTCAGTTCGCGTTGTGGCTCGCTCATGCGGGTTGCTCACCGGTGAACACGGGTTTGCGCTTTTCGATGAACGCGGTCATGCCTTCAAGCTGGTCCCCGGAACCGAATTCCCCGGCGAAGGCCCTGGCTTCGGCGGCCAGGCTATCTTCCCAGGCGGGACCAACGTTCATTGCCATCAGTCGCTTCGATGCCCGCACCGCAAGGGGGCTGTTGGCGGCAATTTGGGCGGCGAGATCGAGCGCTTTGGCCATCAATTCACCAACCGGGTAAACGGCGTTGACGAGGCCAATCCGCAGCGCCTCGGCGGCATCGATCCTGCGCCCGGTGAGGATCAGGTCCGCCGCCATGCCAGGTCCGACGACGCGAAGGAGCCGTTGCGTGCCGCCCCAACCGGGAGGAATGCCGAGGGCTACTTCCGGTTGGGCGAAGACCGCATTCTCAGCAGCGATCCGAATGTCGCAGGCGAGTGAAAGCTCGCATCCTCCCCCCAGCGCGAAACCGTTGATCGCGGCGATCACGGGTTGGGGCGCCTGTTCGATCGCGCGTGCCAACGAATGCCCGAGCTGGCCAAAGGTAAATGCCTCCTCCTGGGTCATCGTCGCCATCGCCGTGATGTCAGCCCCGGCGATGAAGGCGCGTTCGCCCGCCCCGGTGAGGATGATCGCTCGGCACTCGGGATAGAGCGACGCCTCTTCGAACCGCAGAAAGATCGCGCGCAGGCGCGCGCTGTTGAGCGCGTTGAGCTTTTCCGGGTGGTTGATTGTGATAGTTGCGATGTGGTCATGAAATGCGAGATCAATCGCCACGGTGCGGTGACCTTTCGTTCGGCGCCAACAGTTCGCGAAGTTCAGCCTTGTAGGTCTGGCCCACCGTCACATACCGACTGTGGATCGCTTCGAGGTGCAGCCTCTGGGCGTCGTCGAGTCGCTCGCGTTCCCTGGCGGGCACGCCGACCATGACGGCTCCTGGTGGAACTTGGGTGCGTTCCGGAATCAGCGCCCCGGCCGCAATCATCACACCCTCCCCGATCCTCGTA
>JACCUV010000039.1 GCA_013698495.1 Chloroflexia bacterium | reverse complement strand
ACTCCTGTCTACCCCGCCACATGGATCGCCCAGGGTTGGGATCACGAAGCAGGTCCGTTCCCACCGTCCTCGGGCGGTTTTCAGCTGGAATCCCGCTCCGACAATCGCTTGCGATTCAGTCGCAACGATGGATTCTATCAGGTAGGCCGTCCTCGCCTGGCGGGCGTGGTCTGCACGGCGCCTGTTGAGTCGATCCCACGGACGACCGACCTGGTGACGAATGGCGTCGATCTCATGATCGATGTCCCACTCCTCGATGTCGCACAGCTGCGAGAGGATCCCGGAATCCTGCTCGCCGGTGGCCCGACAAATCGGCTTTGTATGCTGGTGGTGAATCTGCGCAGCCAAGTGCTCTCCGATTCGCGCATGCGACGCCTGCTTTCGGGCGTGATCGATCGCGAGGAACTGGTTCGGTCCGCAACCGCCGGCGAGGCCTTGCCCGCCGCGGCGCTGATTCCCGGTGAACATTGGGCCGGGTTGAACGTTGACCGTGAGGTGGCGGATGCCAACGATGTGCGCGACCAATTGGCCGCGCTCGGGAATCCCCCCGGCGTCGACCTTCGGTTGATCGCCAACGAGGCCGATGCCTCGCTTGCCAATGCTAGCGTCGTGCTTCAGGAGCAACTTGCGTGGGCGGGCATCGCGCTCTCGCTCGATTTCCTGGACGACGCGGCGATGGAAACCGGGTTGGCGGGAGATGCCTGGGACCTCACGATCCGCTACTCACCGTACTGGGACGATCCCCACGAACTCGTTCGTCCGTTGTTGACCAGCGATGGCCCGGCCAACGTCGGAGGTTTCCGCAATCAACGTCTCGACTACCTTGTTGGCCTCGCGAATCGAGCCCGTGGCAACGAGAACCGCGGCCGGCTGTATCGCGCCATCGAGGAAATTGTTGTGAATGAAGTTCCCGTCATTCCGTTGTTCTTCCCGAACTACTACGACGCAATGGGCGCCAGGATGCAGAATTATCCGTACTTCCCACCGATTTCGGTGTCGGCGATGAACCAGGCAACGATGATCCGATCTGAACCGTTCGAGCGTCCGTAGCTATACTCGCAAGGTCGCAACGCGTGTGGCCAGTTCTTCGCGACGAGGATTCTCGAACTGGGCAATGGCCAGGATCACCAATCGGCGAAAACCGAGAACATAGGAGCATTGCATCGTGCGAACCATGTCAACGTCGTGGCTACGTCGATCCGGAAGATTGTTCGGGATCGGGGTATTGGTGGTCTCCGGCTTGTGGGGAGCGAGCGCAGGCGATTCGCTGGCCCAGGAATCGCAGTGCTGGCCGGAAGAACCGGGAGTGGAACGTGGGTATCCACAATGGTCGACGTCGCCAGCTATGGTGGTCGATTCCGCTCGCGCGTACGTCGCCACCATCGAAACCAATCGTGGCAACATCGTGATTGAACTCGCGGTTGACGAGGCTCCGAACGCGGTCAACAACTTCGTCTGCCTGGCCCGCGCCGGATACTACGATGTCACGATCTTTCATCGGGTGATCGCCGGGTTCATGATCCAGGGCGGCGACCCAACCGGGACCGGCGCCGGCGGACCGGGCTACCAGTTCGACGACGAACTGCCGTCGGGCGATGCGCCGTACACCAAGGGCACGATTGCGATGGCGAATGCCGGGGCGAACACCAATGGCAGCCAGTTTTTCATCGTCCAATCTGATCAACCTGCGGAGTTTCCACCGAACTATTCGATCTTCGGCCAGGTGACGGAGGGGCTGGAGGTGCTCGACACGATCGCCGCTGTGCCGGTTGGACCCAACGCCCAGGGCGCCGAATTGTCGCAGCCGCAGGTGACGTTGGGGATCAAGACAATTACGATCCTCGAAGACGGAGCACCGATGTCAGAACAGGTTGGAGAAGATGTCGCCTTGGCGCAATCCACTCCTGAATCCGGGTCGTCGACTCCGGGGGCGAGCGACCCTCCTCCTGAGACCTCGATCGAACCGGAGACCGCTGACACGGTTGAGGTCGAATCCGATGACGATGACGACGGCGGCGATCTTGCGCTGTGGGTCGCGGTTGGGGCTGTTGTCGTCGTCGCCGCCGGGTACGGCGTGTATCGGGTCACCCGCCGGACGGCCGCATAGCGACAATCGGCAGCGATGTGACCGATGTTGGAAACCGATTAACGACGTGGAGCCTTACACAAACAACCACGAGCTTCGTTCAAACGTTCCTGTTTCGGGACGTGGTTAACTGGAGGAGTGAAGCTGCATGTTGCTTGCCTTGGTTGTCGCTGTCGTTGTCGTGATTGGCCAGTTTGATGACGCCCAGGATGTTCGCATCCGTGGATATGGCTACACCATGGTTGCAATCCAGGGAACCTATGGAATCGTGATCGACGAGCGATTCGCCGGCCGTTTCCTTGGAAAGCACGAAGGCGAATCGTTCGAAACGTGGACACCTTCCCATGACGATGTTGTCGCCGCCGAGGAGTTGTTGCGTGTTGTGCGTCCAGGCGACTCGGTTGATGCCGAGAGGCGCGACAGAGCCAGCTCGCCCGAGGACCTCGTGAGCCGGACCTGGTACGGGGCGATCGTTGACGGTCGTCGGCTGCTGTTCGTGAACGGGTATTGCGCGGGTGGACTGCCGGCGCGGCCACTCGTACCGGAAGTGGTGGCGGATGGGGGCGCATGTTTCTGGAATGCGACGATCGACGCCGAACAGTGGGAAATCGTCACCTATACCGAGAATGGCGAGGCTTGACCGGCGATGGTTCGGAGACGAAGGCGAGTCAAGAGGAGTCTCCTCCTGTGTGTGCTGTTGGCGATGCCGGAATTCGTGAACCACGCCCAGGGTTTCACGGAGTCGTGTCGGCCGTCAGGGACATCACTCATCGTCGAACATGAGACGCGCGCCGCGCTCGTCGATACCGCAATGCCGTCCGCGATGGTCATCCCTCTTGAACCCGGTATCTTGCGGCTTGCCGGCAAAGTCCAGCAGGCGCTGGATGGGCTCGGTCCGGAGCGGTGGCGGGTCGTGCGAACCGCGGATGAACGCGCCCAGACGATCGAAGTGCGCGACACCGGCGACGGGTCGCTCATCTTCGAACGGTCGTTCACCCACCGGATCGAACTCGCGGCCTCGGCGGTGTCTCCGTCGAGCCAGTTCACGATTCATCTCCAGGCTAATAATGTGGCGTCCGAAGTGACGATTTTCGATGCCTACACCGGCGTCACGAGGGTTGTGGCGATCTCCCACAACGCCGACCTCGCCGCCTACGCGATTGGGATCGTGTTCAGCCCCGACGATCAATGCGCCGCAATCTCCATGGAGCGCGCCGGCGCCGCTGGCGCCGAGACATGGCTCGTCGACCTGAAGTCGGGCGCAGTGGCGCAACTCTCGATTCCAGACATATTCGCCATTGTCTGGATCTGAACTCAAGTTTGCGGGACGACATTCGGCAAATTGAAATTCTTGCGGCCAAGCATGTGCGCGGTCAGGGCGGCGACAACGATGCACACGCCGATCGCCACCGCAATTGGTTTGACACCAAACAGATCGGTCGCGATCCCCGCCAGCAACGTCGGAATCAACGCCGCAATGTTCCCCATCAGTCCCTGAGTGGCGATCACCTGACCGCGCAGCGACGACGGCGTGCGCGAGAGCAGAATCGACCTGGCGGACACGCTGACGACCGCCGACGCGAATCCGGCGGGCACCGACAGGAGCATCGCCACAAAGATCAGCGGCGAGACGCCGACAGCATCGGTCAACTGGTCGAGCGGGAATCGCAAGGTATCGTTCAGGAAGTCATAGGCCTGTTCCACGAACCCCAATGCGGCGACAACCATCGCGAACAGGAAGAGTGAGAGCGTCGCCGCGTACTGCTCGCTGATCAGGCGCGCCAGTTTCGGCGCCAGCCGAATCCCGACCACCAGACCCAGCGCCGCCGGCGCGAAGACGAAGACAGTGTTTTCCTTCGATGTCCCGAGCACCCGCTCCAGGTAAAAGGGCATGATCACGACCAGTGCGCTCATCCCCACGCCAACGAGCACATCGTCGATGATCGCCTCGAAGGTGAACCGATCGCTTCGCGCGAATCGCCAGCCATCGCCGAGCATTTGCCGAAGCGTTCGTCCCGCATTGCGTCGTCGCGCGCGGTGCGTCTCCATCGCCGGAAGCAACATCGTCAAGGCCCCGGCGATTACCCACAGCCCACCGGCGACGACGAAAACGAGTTCGGGACCGCCGATTCTGAGCAGGATCGGGGCGGCGATCACCAGACCCACCGCCTGCGAAATCGTCAGCGCTAGGTTGAACATCGCCTGGGCTTCTGTGTACCGGCGCGGCTCCACGATGTCGGCCAGCACCGACGACTCGGTAGGAGAATAGAATTGGTGGATCACCCAGATCCCGAGCGTGGCCGCAAACACCCCCGCCAGCGATACATCGGAGCCAATCAACAGCAGCATGAACGCGAACCGGCACAGGTTAAGCAACACCATCAGACCGCGCCGGGGAACCGAATCGGCGACGACACCCGCCGGCAACCCGAAGGCGATCGAGGGCAGGATCGAGCAGATCACGAACAGCGAGTTGAAGACCGATCGATTGGCGAGATCGACTACCAGGATAAGCAGCGCGTAGAGCAGTGCTCCCTGGGCGGTTTGCGAAATCAGGCGCGAGGCCCACAGAATCCGGAAATCGAGGTCCTCCAGCAAACCCGGTTCGGCGCTGGTACGTGCTCCCGGGCGTCGCCGCAGGACCTTTCCCAACCGGCCTGGTGTGGCATCGACCGGAACAACGGGATTGGAGGCGCCAAAAATGCCGCCAATAGGTTGAAACTCGACGCTCAGCGTCTGCGTCGGCGCCAGGTCATCGACAGGATCCGGTTCGGCAATCGGCTCCCGACGCCGGGCGGTGAGGTCCTTGCGGATCGGTCTCGCGAGCGGACGAGATCGACGCACGCGCCTGCCTCCACGACCGGACGACGGTGGCTCCTGGCCTCGATTGCGATCCGCGCCGTCGTTGGCTCCAGTCATGCTCCGGTGAACTCCTTCACGCCCTGGCGCCTGGCGACGTGTCGTGTGCGGCGCCGCGGCACGTCGGGGAAGGGCGCCGCTGGCCTTGTCAAAGTGGGTGGTTACTCGTCCTCATCGAGGAAAGGCAGGAAATCGTACAGTTTGTCCTCGATCGATTCGGTCACAACATCCCATTCCGGGAGGATGTCGAGGAACGCGGTCAGCACCAGCGCATCTCCGATCAAAAGCAACACGACCAGGGCCAGCGGCCCGATCAGACCTAGATTACTGAATAGCCTGCCGAGCCGTAATGCATTCAGGCTGAAGATCAGGAACAGCGCCCATCCCACACCGGTGAGCACGGAACCGAGCGCCAATTGCTCCGGGTGTTCGGGGTCGCGCCAGATCAGCACAGCCACGTTGCCGATGAGGAGCAACGCGCCCGGAATCACCAGCAGAGCAACGAGTCCCCACGACAACTGGACCGTGCGATCACGGGGCGCCAGGCGTGAAGTCCGTCGCTGATGTGGCCAGGCGCCTTCGAGCGCTGTCTCAATTGCCTGAACGGTGAGCAGCAGCGCGATGCACAAGCCAATGAGTAGCCACCAAAGGCGATCGTCAAACGGTCCGAGCGGAATCCGGTCCCAACTCAGATCCGGGAAATCAGGCATGTCGGGCATAAAGGCGGTGGCTTCTCAACAGATTTCAATTCAAATCGCGGCTGCACAACGTTGCGCAGCCGTGGCAGCGTAGCACAACCGGCGCGCGGTAGTCCGTTGCTGCAGTGTTTCGTCGGCGTTAGATGTCGGACGGTCCGCGTCGGCCTGTTCAGCGAATTGCCATGCCTCTCGGCGGCCCGGCGAACACGATCGGGGCGTTCGTTCCGGGCGTAGCAATTCGACTTCGCTCAGGCCCCCAGGTTTCCTGTCTCTGTCATAGCCAGACGACTGCGAGCCGTCGATCACCCCTGCATGGCGGCGATACGCTCGGGGGTGCGCACAGGTACAACATATATCGGCAAACCGTCGTCGACCTGAAGATCAACCAACCTGTCGAGAATGATTTCGATCACGTCGTCTGTGTCATCGACATCGACAATGGCGCGCATGTAGACACTTTCTGGGTCGTCAGCCTCACCCAGGGTATACGTCGTCGACGGAAAATGCGACGTGATCAGTTCCTTCATTTCGTCGACAGCGGCCTGCATTTTAGGATCGCTAATGTGAAATGGCTCGATGGTCATGTCGATTCACCTTCTTCTTGCCGGATCGCCTCAACAAACTCACGGCTCCGGCGAAACGCGCGGGTGGCTTGCTTTTGGTTTGTACCATCGGCATCGTAGTCTGCTTCCTGCCGCAACTGTTGGTTGTTGCCTCAACCCGCCGCCCAAATCGTTTCGCCCAACCGGCGCACGCCTTCGACAATTCGATCTTCCGGCACGGTCGAGAAACTCAGCCGAATCGTGTTGTACCGATCGTGGTTCGGGAAAAACCAGTGCCCCGGGAAGTAGATCACGCCGTTGTCGGCGGCCGGGATCGCCAGGTCGGTGGCGTTCATCCCTTCCGGAAGCGTAATCCAGACGAAAAACCCGCCATCCGGTTTCGACCAGGCCACCGATTCCGGCATAACCTCCGACAAAGCGTTCAGCATCGTGTCCCGTCGACGCCGGTAGACATCGAGCGTGCCGGCGACATGTCCGGTCAGGAAACCATCGGCCGTGTGATAAACCACACGCATCGTGATTCGGTCGTTGCTGATGTCCGAGACCTCGCGATTGGCGAGCAGCAGGCGCAGCACGTCGGGGGCTGCGCTGGCCCAGCCGCAGCGAATACCGGGCGCGATCGTTTTGGAGAACGTACCGAGATAGACCACGTTTGGATCGAAAGCCGCCAGCGGCGGCACAGCGAGGCCGTCGTAGCGGAGTTCCACGTACGGATCGTCTTCCAGAATCGCCACATTGCGCGCGCGGGCGAGATCGACCAGTCGCTGGCGGCGTTCGATCGGCATCGTGCCGCCAGTCGGGTTCTGGAAGGTCGGGATCGTGTAGATCATCTTTGCATTGGGCTCGGCGATAAGCGCGGCTTCGAGCGCTTCGATCTTCATTCCCTGATCGTCGGTCTCAATCGGGACCAGTCGAGCTTCCCACGATCGGAAGATTTCGGTGGCGCCGAGGAAGGTCGGATTCTCGAGCAGGACGACATCGCCCGGCTCAAGAAAGACGCGGCAGGCGAGGTCGATGCCTTGCGTGCTGCCCGATGTCACCAGGATGCGGTCGGCGCTGGTCGCGACGCCGAGCGGCCTCATCCGCTCCGCAATCAGGTGTCGAAGCGGTTCGTAGCCCTGTTGCTCGCCATAGCCGAGGCAATCCGGCGCCGACGCCCACGCTTCGGCCGATGCTTCTTTCAGTTTGGCGAGCGGGATCATGCCCTTGTCCGGCGATCCGTCGCCGAAGTAAATCGGATCTGTGTGGTGTTTGAAGAGGTTCAGGATTTCGGTCCAGATCGATGGCCCAAAGACATCGTTGCGGCGAGCGAACCGGGATGTCAGGTCGTCGTTGCCGGTTGCCCAGGTTCGATCGGGTTCGGTGGTTGCGGTCAGGTTGGCGGACACTGGTCATCGTCCTTTGAAATGGTGTGCGTTGCACTGGCTGACAGAATCTGGCGGGTTGGGAAGCCTGCATCGCGCCGGTTGGTTGACCGGCCGATCAGGCATTGGTAGGTGGCGCGACCAGCGCAATCTCGATTCGCTTGTTGCTCTTGCCCTTGGACCGCGTGCCGATCACCTTGAGCGAACCGACTTCGCGGGTGTTGCGCACGTGCGTGCCGCCGTCGGCCTGGAGGTCAAGCCCCACGATTTCCACCGTGCGGACCTCATCGATGCCCTCGGGCAGTAAATTGATTTTGGTTCGAATCAGGTCGGGAATCGCGAATGCTTCCGCGCGCGGCAGGAACTGGATGCGGACGTCGCGCTCGGCCGCAAGCTCGTCGTTGGCGCGCGACGCGATCTCGGCGACTCGCTCCAGCGTGAACTCGGAGCTGTCCATCTCGAAATCCATCCTGGCGTGGTCTGGAGCCATGTTGCCGCCCGTCACGAGTGCGCCGTAATCGCGGTAGACGAGACCACAAAGCACATGGAGAGCGGTGTGCATGCGCATGAGCGCATAGCGTCGCTCCCAATCGATCTGTCCGTCGACACTCGCTCCGACCGCGGGGAGGGATCCGTCTTCGGCAAGGATGTGGAGCGTGCCGGCGGACGACTTGCGTACATCGACCACGGTCCCAGTCGTACCCGCGAATGTCAGTGTGCCCAAATCGTGCGGTTGCCCACCACCGGTGGCATAGAACGCGGTCTGGTTCAGGACAACGCTGTGCGCGTCCTCGTCCACGGCGGTGACGACAGCCGGGAAGGCATGCAGGTAGCTATCCGTCTGGTAAAGCAGGCTCGTTCCGCCGCCACTTGCCACCGCTGAATTCCAATCGGATGAACTCGCCCTCGGCCAGTGGCGCCGTTGGTTCGAAGCGTCGATTTCCGCTGCGCT
This sequence comes from Chloroflexia bacterium, assembly GCA_013698495.1. Classification (GTDB taxonomy): domain Bacteria; phylum Chloroflexota; class Chloroflexia; order Thermomicrobiales; family UBA6265; genus JACCYX01. The sequence continues at coordinate 2,100 of JACCUV010000039.1, read as the reverse complement.
GATGATAGGTGGCGAGGCACAACCACGGCAACCTTGCCAGCGGGTCACAGATGCGATACCATGCACTGTACGTACACCTTGTGACGGCGCGGGGAATCGAGTGGAGAAGTGTTCAGGCGCGTGTAGGGCGTCGACCTGGAGAGGAGGTGGGGTTCATGACCGTCGTGTTGGGTCGGCGCTCGTCGCCAGAGGAGGAAGCAGGTGATCCGGTCCGTGGGGATGGCATTCGCCGGGACCTCACCTGGGAGGCGCGTCGCAAACAGTACCACCAGGCGCACACACCGCAAACGTATTCAACCTGGCAACCGCTGCCGATGCCGACCCGAGTAGCGCCCGAACCACTGGAAACGCCAGCAGCCATGCCCGACCCGGTTCGCCCGGGATTGATGTGGCTCTATGCGGCACGAATGGCCCATGCCCGGACCGATACGTCGTCGACGCGACGAAACTTGAACGGGTCACGCGTTTTGGTTGGCGAGACCGAGGACCAGGATGGGCAAGTACGCTCGATCGCGATTGTCGGTGAGGCGTTCAGGATCGGTCGAGGGCAAGACGAGCATTACCAACGATTGCACCCGGCGATCGAGATGCGATACGGAAGGATGCGGAGCGGAGGAATGAGCATGGGGACATCGCAGAGAGTGGCGAATCATGGCGCCGAGCAACCTGTCAGGGGGTTCGCCTCGATGAAGGTTGCGGCCGGGAGCCTGCTTGGCGTGGTCGGCAGCCGCCCGCTGTATCGCCGCACCAGCACATCGAAGCGAATGATGCTCGCCACCCTGACCGCGATCCTCGTGATCGTCAGCGCCGCCACAACCAGCCTCGCCGGTCAGCAACGCTACGAGGTTCGCAATGGCGACACCATCGAGTCGATCGCCAACACCTTCGGCGTCGATCCCAATGCAATTCGCACCTCAAGCTACCTGCCCGGTGGCGATGTTCTCTCCGCCGGCCAGGTGATCATCATTCCAGAACCGGGCCAAAGCCCCACTGACGCAGCCCAAATGGCCGCCGCCAACGAGGGCACGAGCCCATTTGTGGCGACCGCGTATTGGGTCGAGAATGGGGACAACCCGGCCAGCATCGCATCGGAATTTGGTGTCAGCGTCGATACGTTGCTGCAGTTCAACGGCATCGACGATCCTCTCAACCTGCTTCCCGGTTCGCGCGTCTTGATTCCGGTCGGCGCGACGACCGTGGAGACGAATGCGGCGCCGGCTCCAGCGGTGGCGGTGGATGCCCCGGCGCCCGGCATACCCGTTCCGGAATACAAGCAACAGCGAAACCTGAGTTGCGAGTACGCCGCGGCCTATGCCGCTGCCATGGCCTTCGGTTGGGCTCCCACCGAGCAGCACTTCATCGACGCCGTTCCAATGGCGACCAACCCTCACTACGGGTATCGAGGCAACATCGATGGCTGGTGGGGCAATACGGAAGACTTCGGCGTGTATGCCGAGCCGTTGGTCCCGGTCCTGAACGATTGGGGATTCAACGCCGAGGTGATCTACACAATGGGCGATGTTGGGCCGTTAATCGCCCACCTCGATGCCGGGCATCCTGTGGTCACCTGGCTCGGCTTCTGGGGCGATACACGCGAGCGCCTGACCGATGACGGCAACTACTCGGTCTTTGCCGGGATGCACGTCGTCACCGTCTACGCCTATGACGACACCGGAGTGTGGGTCATGGACCCAGCGAAGGGGGCCAAGGTCCACTACTCCTGGGACTTCTTCATCCAGATGTGGACCGTGGTCGACGGCATGTCACTGGCCATCCATCCCTATTAGAGCGGGTGTCACAAAGGTTGACGATCTTGGCGGAAGACGGGCGGAGCAAGCTCCGCAGCCCTACCATGACGGTAGGCGTCAACCGTTTCGCGATCCGCTCTAGGGGCCGGTATCCTGTCGGTTGTTCCGACAAAACAGCTGTTCCAACGGCTTGCCACCAATGTGTGTAGGGGTCAACCTCCGTGTTGACCCATGCTTTCGGAAGTAGGCGCCTGGACGAACACATGGATTGACCGCATCTGGTTGGTGAAGGCGCTGTAGTCGGTCGATCCTGGTTCGCCCCTACACCTGTGGTGCATCTCGGCTTGAATTC
>JACCUV010000020.1 GCA_013698495.1 Chloroflexia bacterium | reverse complement strand
GTTTGGGAGAAGACGTCCATACCAGAGCCATTGGTGCCGAACCAGTGCTCGGCGGACGGCGCCTGATGGGGACTCGCCACAAAGTCATCCGGTTCGTAGCGGGTGATCCACGGCGCGAGGACTGCCATCAGGATGAACACGGTCAGGATCGAGGCGCCGATCACCGCCTTGCGGTTGCTCAGCAGGCCCCGTAGTGGGTTGGTCCTGGCCCGCCGGCCCGTCGCCGGGGCATCGTCCTCTTCGACAACGTCGACATTGGGAACCGCCAGGCCACCTGGGGTCATTTCGACTTCGGCCGAATGCGTTCGAGTGCTCACCTTGCGCCACTCCTTCGACGTGCCTCGCCGCCATCCTCGTCAGGTCGCGAACGAAGCGATTTCACGATGCTATCCCCGTCGCACACGAGGATCGAGCCGCACATACAGCAAATCGACAATCAGGTTCGCGGCCAACACGGCCATCGTGATCAACAGGAAGATGCCTTGCATCAGCGGGTAGTCGAGCCTGCGCACGGCGGTGATCAACTGGTAGCCGAGACCGGGATAGGCGAAGACGATTTCGGTGATTAGCGAGCCGCCAATCACAAATCCCAGGGCCATCCCGAACTGGGTAAGGTTGGGCAGCATCGCGTTTCGCGCGGCGTACGAAAACATCACACGACGCTGGGAGAGCCCCTTGGCCTCGGCCATCATCACGTAGTCCTCGGAAAGCGTGGAAATCATCGAGTTGCGCATGCTCAGGACCCAGCCGCCGAGGGCGACGACGATGATCGTTCCGGCAGGCATCACCAGGTGATAGCCGACGCTCGAAAAGAAGGCCAGGGAAAACTCAGGCGAGAGGTCGTTGCTGTAGGAGTGCCGCAGCGGGAAGACGCCCCATTGCAGGCCGAGGAAAAACAACGCCAGCATCGCCACCCAGAAATAGGGGAACGAACCGAAGAGCTGCAGGAACGGCGGCAGCACCGAGTCGAGCCAGCTCCCACGCCGCCATGCGGCGACCATGCCGAGCGAGGTGCCCACTATGAACGCGACAACGACCGAGACTCCCCCCACCAGCAGAGTCCAACCCAGCGCAGTCTGAATCACTTCGCTGACCGGAGCCGGGAACGCCGAGATCGAGACGCCCAGCTCGCCGCGAAACACATTGCCAATGTACGAAATGTATTGCCGCCAAATCGGATCGTCCGAAATGCCATACGCCTGCGCCATCGCGGCCAGGGTTTCGGGCGGCACCCGTCCTTGCATTTGAGCCGCCAGCGCATCGCCAGGGTTGCCGGGCATCATTCTCGGAAGCAGAAAATTAAGCGTCAGCGATGCCCATGCCGCCAGCGCATAGAAGCCAATTCGCCGGATCACATATTCCATGATGTCAACCTCTCCGCGCGATCCTCCCGGCGTTCACGTCAATTAACCGAGTACCCGTGAACGCCGGGCGCACGCACGCTCGAAAACACATCGAGCGTGCGCGCATGGCCGACCCTGCTGCCTAGGCCTCCTCGACCGGCGTGACTGTGGTCATCACGATGCCTCGTTCGGCTGCGTAGGTGGACAGGATAGCGTACGGGTTCTCCTCTGAGGGGAAGCCAGTGAACCGCGAACTGTTGAACTGGCCCCATTGTGGACCGGGGAAGAGAGGCACGGCCGGCGCATGCTCGGCGTACAGCACTTGCAACTGATCCGCGATCTCGCGCTGCTCCTCTTCCACCGAGGTCGCCGCAAACGCGGCGATCAGCGTGTCCACTTCCTCCAACGCGAACCGGTGCCAGTTCTCGCCAGCCGACTCTCCCACTGGTTCGAGTGTGTCGTTGGACATCACCCCCCGGTAGAACTCGAAGACGGTCGCGCCCTGCGAGCTCCAGCCGATCGACATTGTAAAGTCGCCTTCCTGGACGCGTGTGATCCAGGCGGTGAAGTCGTATGGCTGGACAGTGACCCGAACGCCGATTTCTTCCAGGTTGCGTGACATGATGTCGCAGGCCTGGACCCAGTCGGACCAACCAGAGACGACATTCAGCTCATACTCGAGCGCCTCGCCTTCCGGGGTTCGGCGCACGTCGCCATCGCGGGCGAAACCGGCGGCATCGAGCAACTCGTTCGCGGCGTCGGGGTCGTAGCTCACCCAGTCGGCGCCGGTCGCCGCTTCGTTCTTCCAGGATTCGAAGGCGTCACTGAGGCCAGAGCTATCGGCCGGATGGGTGTAATCGAACATCGCGATCGCGACGATTTGCTCGCGGTTGATCGCCATGCTGATCGCCTTGCGCACATCCACATTGTCGAACGGCGCGACGGCGTTGTTGAGATAGAGGTGAACCACTGCGCCGGTGGGCGGGAACCACCAGTTGTGATGCTCGGGATCGGCCGAGACGTAGACGTTCTCGATGTCGGGAATGAAGTTTGCCTGCCAGTCGATTTCGCCATTGACGGCGGCCAGTTGGACCGCTTCGTTGCTTGGGAAGACGGGCAATCGCAGACCCTGAACGGCGGGTTTGCCTTCCTGCCAGTAATTCGGGTTCGCGTGGAGCTCGAAGATCTGGGTTTCGAAGCGGGCGACCTCGGTGAACGGCCCGGTGCCGACCGGTTCTTCGTTGACGAATGTGACCGGGTCCTCGATGGTCGAGAAGATATGCTCCGGCACGATCAGCTGGGCGCCAATCGGGTAGAGTCCGATCGTGAACACCTCGGAGAAGGTGAAAACGGCCGTCGCATCGTCAGTCGCCTCAACCGAGGCGAGGCGTGGAGCTGCCGTGCGCGCGCCATTGCCGGGAAGCGCCTCGTTGCCAATCATCAGGTTCCAGGTGAAAGCGACGTCGTTGGCGGTGAAGGGCGTGCCGTCCGACCAGGTCACGCCCTGGCGGATGTTGAAGGTCAGCGTCAGGTTGTCCTCGCTGAACGCCCAGGATTCGGCCAGCCACGGCACGGCTTCGGACTGGATCGTGTTCCAGACGAAGAGGGGCTCGTAGATGCCGAAGTGGGTTGGCCAGCGGCAGGACGATCCTTCCCCGAGCAGGGGATTGAAGTTGCGCGACCAGGTGCCCTGTTGCTCGTTGTTAACGGTCATCAGGAGGACGTCGCCGTCTTGCGCGTAGGCGCCAGCGGCGGGGGCAGCGAGGGCCAATGCGCCACTGGCGGCGGCTCCCTTCATCAACATTGGGGCGGCGGAGATTGTACCGGCGCGACGCATGAACTCACGGCGGTCGATTGCGCCGGCGAGCAGTTGCGCAAACAAGGAATCGTCGTGTTTCTTGATTGTCATGAGGTTTCCTTTTCTTCCCAGGTAGCGAGCGAGTGCTCGCGGAGAGAGCCAGGCGCTCAGCCCAGCGCGCATGACTTTCCGCTCAGGTTTGGACAATCAGGTTGTTGGGTCCCGGGCCGAACGGACTTCCCTCCTTTCCCTGAACCAGACCGTTGGCACGGCTGTTTGAGAATGAACACCCACACGATCCGCGCACGATCAATTCGGCGGAAAGCCATCTCTGGACCGGTGTGGTGGAAGGGTTGGTAATCATCGTCGAGAGGATGCCTACGGCGGTTCGGCCCAGGGCATCGCTCGGTTGCCGGACCGTCGTCAACTCCGGCCGATACATGCGGTTCATGTCGATATCGTCGAAACCGACGATCGCGACATCGTTCGGCACACTCCGCCCCAATTCGCGGGCGGCCTGGATCGCCCCGATCGCCATCGCATCGTCGGCGGCAAAAATGGCGTCGGGCGGGTCGGGTTGTTGGAGCAAGCGGAGGGTCAATTCGAAGCCTGTCACCTGCTCGAAATAGCCGCACTCGACCTGGACTGTATCCGGGTCGTTCCCGGCTTCGCGAATCGCGTCGAAGAAGCCATCCTGGCGGTCGAGCGCGGTCACCAAATCGGGTGGACCGCTTAAATGGACGATCCGGCGATAGCCATGGTCGATCAGGTGTTGAGTCGCGATACGCGCCGCCTGCCGGTTGTCGATATCGACGAAGTTGGCGGTGCGGTGCTCGTCGCGGCCAATCAGCATGTACGGGAAGTCTTCTTCCTGAAGCCGCGCTACCAACTTGTCGCCGAGGACATGGGAACCGAGGATCACGCCGTCGAGATGGCGTCCAGTGACGGATCGCTCGAAAAAGCGATCGACCGAGGCTTGATCGTCGGTGGAAACAAGCATGTGGACGAGACTGAGGTCGGCGCGTTCGCTGCCTTCGAGGCACCCCTTGATCAGGACCGAGGCCCAGGGGTCGGTGAACATCATCGTGAACACTCGTGGAAAGACGAGACCGATGATGCCGGTGCGATGGGTGGCGAGGCTGCGCGCGGCGGCGTTAGGATGGAACCGCGTCTCGGTCAAGACCGTGCGGACGCGGGTGCGGACAGCGTCGCTGACCTTGGGATCGTCGTTGAGGACACGCGAGACGGTTGACCGCGAGACCCCGGACATCCGGGCAATGTCTTCCAGGTTCAATCGTCGCTGCTCACGAACCATGCTGACCTGAGTCCTGTCGCGAATTGGATGATGGGAGCCCGTGTACGAGCGGGGCGCCGACATCCAGTCGACCGGGGAATACGAGTTGGGTGGGAGCGCTCCCACAGGAATATGCGGATACTAATGCTCCGTTAATCGTTTGTCAAGCGTTGTCGTGGAACCGCTCCCACGCCCTGTTGCCAGCGCGCGCAAAAAGGAGCGTTCGTTGGGGCGAACCAGGATCGACCGAGACCCTCGAATTTCACAATCGGATACGGTCGATCCGTGTGTTCATCCGGGCGGGCTGGAACATGTTCGAGTGTGTGGCGAGATCCTACGGATTCGTCGCTTCCGGGCAGGTTTCGCCTTCGCAGACGATGCGTCCTTCAATCACCGGCGTCACGAGTTCTCCGGCGGCGTGCGCCCCGGTATCGCCAGCCA
>JACCUV010000015.1 GCA_013698495.1 Chloroflexia bacterium | reverse complement strand
TAATTCAGCTCCGTCGGAGGGGAAAATGGACTTTGTGCCACATGTGACAGACTACGTAAGCACTTTGCCTAAGTCCCAACGAAGCTACGCTGTTGAAGCATTCGAGTGTACACTCGACTTCCAGTTTCCGAAGGATGGTGAGTGGAGGCTGGTCCGAGTCTTAGGGGCGAGCCTCGTGTGATGGGCAGATCGTCGGAATGCCGACGCTGGCGTGTGTCTCCCGAGGAGTCAACCTCGCTCGTTGCGGGAAGCCAGTTGATCGCTGGCGACCGATCCAGGGCACCGGAAGAATAGGGATTGACACCTCTTGGAGCGGATGCTAGCGTTCCTCGTGTCGACAGTCGACACAACCCAGTTATGAATCCCGAGGCCAGCGCCTCTATCCGATTCCATGCCTGAGGCGGCATGACTGGTCATCGTCTCGGTCCGGCGGCGACTACATCGAGCATCCGCGTTCGCTCGCGTTGATCGACGGCGTTGAGGAAGGGAGGCGAGCGCTTAAGAAACCGAAAGCGGCAGGTAACCGATCGACTTTCCAATGAGGAGGTTGGCGATGAGGTCTTGGTCAGTACGGGTGCTGGCGGCCCTGTTGGTCGCACCGATGGTGTTGGCAGCGGTGAGTACCCATGTCAGCGGCTTGCAGGGGGTTGCTGCCCAGGCACAGGCCGGCGGGACCCTGCGCGTTGCTCAAGCGCAATCTCCAGACACGTTGGACACGGACAAGAGCGCCTCGCGCTACAACGAGTACATCACGCGTCAGATTTTCGATAGCCTCATCGCGGTAGACGCGGAGGGGACGTTCCATCCCTGGCTGGCAACTAGTTGGGAACAATCAGCCGACGGTCTTACCTGGACCTTGACCCTGCGCGAGGGAGTCACGTTCCACGACGGGACACCGTTCAACGCCGAGGCGGTCAAGTTCAACTTCGACCGCATTAAGGATCCGAATACGCGCTCGGTGACTACCGCGGGCTACTGGGGACCGTACGAAAGCACGACCGTCGTCGATGAATTCACGGTCGAGGTCGCCTATACGGAGGTCTATGCGCCATTCCTGGCGATCATCAGCAACGAGCTCTTCGGCATGAAGTCTCCGGCCGCGGTTGCGCAGTATGGCGACGACTTTGGCCGGAACCCCGTCGGCTCGGGCCCGTTCACCTTCGTCGAGTGGATCGAAGGCGACCACGTCACCCTTCGCCAGAACCCGGAGTACAACTGGCCGCCGGCGAACGCAACGCACCAAGGGCCCGCCTATCTCGATGAGATTATCTACACATTCCCCGAGGAACCGTCCACCCGGACCGCCCTTCTGGAGGCCGGTGAGGTCGACGTCATCACCCACGTGAACTTCATCGACGTCGAGGCGGTCGAAGCCGCGGACGACCTTCGGGTTCACACCTCGATCATTCAGGCATCCGCGGCCGGAATGCTACTCAACACCGAACGATTCCCGACCGACGATGTCGAGGTCCGCAAGGCGCTACAGTACGCGACCAACCAGGAAGAGATCAGCCAGCTCGTCACGTTTGGAGTCGAGATCCCAAACAAAGGTGTCTTGACACCCGAATCGTGGATCTATTATGCGCCGGAGGCCGAGCTCTATTCATACGACCCCGCGCGCGCCAACGAGATCCTGGAGACGGCTGGCTGGGTCGACACCGACGATGACGGGGTCCGCGAGAAAGACGGTCAACGGTTGCAGATGAGCTACATCTGCTTCCCCGGCGCCGGTTGCTCGCAAGCGGAAGTGATCCAGGCTCAGTGGAGCGACGTTGGCGTCGAACTGGAACTTCTTCAGCTTGCAAACCCCGCCAACAAGGAAGCGAGCACCCGGGGCGATCACAACGTTCGCCCGTTGTCCTGGAACCATGCCGACCCCATGGTGCTGAGCGTGATGTTCCACCCGGACAACGTCGACGAGGGCTGGGCCTTCTCACGATGGCGCGCGCCAGAGCTCGCCGAGATGCTCAATAACGCGACCACAATCCAGGACCAGAACGAGCGCATCGCGGCCTACAAAGCGATCCAGACGTACATTATGGAGAATTCCCTCTTCATCCCGACGGTCGCCACGACTTTCGTGGTCGGGCTCAACGAGAAGGTGCAAGAGTTTGCCACCGACTCCACCGGCTACACCATGGTGCTGTACGACACTTGGATCGCCGAGTAGGACGCTCTCAACTCCTTAGCCGGACGACCGTTCGACTCCATGTTGAACGGAGCGGGCACGATCGTCTCTAGTCTCGAAAAACGTTCGGCGAGCGCCATGTGCTGTATCCAGCGGTAGCTGGCGCTCGCCACTTCATCCGGTGTGCGGTTGACGGCGTGATCAAGGTGCACGCCGGGACGATGCCGGCAGGGTGATACGCGGAAGTCCTCGTTCTCGCTCCGCCTTACAAACGAACGGAACAGTGTCTCGTGGGCAATTTGATCGCCGTCCGGCTCATCTCGATTGTGCCCGTGATGTTCGGGGTGGTGGCGACCGTGTTCGTTGCCCTCCGTATCCTGCCGGGCGACCCGGTCGACATCATGGCAACCGACATGGCAATGTCCGCCGAGGACATGCAACGGTTGCGCGAGCAATACGGCTTCAACGATCCCATTCCCGTCCAGTTCTTCAACTACCTGTTCGAGATCCTCCGGGGGGACCTCGGGCGATCCGTCTTCAGCAACCAACCAGTTATCGATCAACTCCTAGCGCAATTGCCTGCGACGGTGCAGTTGGCGTTGGCATCGATGCTCGTTGGGATCCTCATTGGTGTCCCGCTCGGGGTAGTGGCCGCGCTGAATCGCCGCCGATGGATTGACCACCTTGCGATGTTGGTGTCGCTCGGTGGCGTGTCGATGCCGAGTTTCTGGTTGGGGATCCTCCTCATCTGGCTGTTTGGCGTTCGCCTCGGCTGGTTTCCCATCTCGGGCAGCAGCAGCGCCAAACACCTCGTGCTGCCAGCGATCACCCTCGGCTTCTCGTCCGCCGCGGTCATCGCCAGGCTCGTTCGATCGAGTCTGATCGAGGTGCTGGGGCAGGACCACGTGCGGACCGCCCGCGCCAAGGGCTTGCGCGAACGGTACGTTATTGCCTTTCACGGGCTGCGAAACGCCCTCATTCCCGCCGCCTCCATCATCGGCATCCAGACCGGACAGCTCCTCGGGGGCGCCGTCATCGTGGAGATCGTTTTCACGCGACAAGGTGTTGGAAACCTGTTCGTCGACGCCCTCCTTCGCAAGGACTTTCCCGTCGTTCAGGGCGCACTGTTCCTGATTACGTTCGCCTACGTTCTGACGAACTTGATCGTCGACATCGCGTATGGATATCTGGATCCACGAATTCGGGTTCAGTAGGAGGACCGGTGGCTACCGCTTCGACCGAAACGGTGCTTGGCTCGCTGCAAGAACGTCGAGCGGCGAAGCAGAACGGGCGAGGCGGCGCGGCGCGCGCGATCAGCGAGCTGCGGCGAAATCCAATCGCCCTGGTTGGCATCGCTCTGCTCGTGTTGCTCGTGCTCGCGGCGGTCTTCGCGGGCGCGATCGCGCCGTACTCGCC
>JACCUV010000421.1 GCA_013698495.1 Chloroflexia bacterium | reverse complement strand
GGGGCTGACCCCGGCATGAAGGACTTCTGGCCAACCCAAATCGAGGGTTGTCAGCCCTGTTCCCTACGAGAGCTCAGCGGCGGCGGCGATATCGGCGATCACGATTAGCCGGTCGCCGACTGTTTGGAGGAACGAGCCGGGAACCTCCTCTGAAATCGGTCCTTCCAGCACGGCCTTGAGGATCGCGGACTTGTTCGCCCCGGAGACGATCAGGACGATCAGGTCGGAATCGAGAATCGTGCCGACGCCGATCGTGATCGCCTGGTCCGGGATAATCTCGCCCTCCTCATAGTAGGAGGCATTCTGGTCGCGAGACTCGTCGGTCAGGTCCACGACGCGAGTGCGCGAATCGATCGCGGAGCCGGGCTCGTTGAAGGCGATGTGGCCATTGCGGCCGAGCCCGAGCACAGCCAGCTTGAGCCCACCCAGCTCCGCTATTCTGGCGTCGTAGGCGGCAGCGGCTTGGGCGGGATTCTTGTCCTCGGACGGGACGAAGTGAATGTTGGCGCCGTGCAGGTTCGCGGGAGTCAGGAAGACGTCGTCGAGCCAGGCGGCGAGGCTGGCTTTGTCGTCGATCCCCTTGCCGAGATACTCGTCCATGCAGAAGAAGTGGATGCTCGAAAAATCGAGGTCGCCACGTTCGATCCGGCGGGCGAGTTCCTCATACATGCCGCGCGGTGTCTCTCCGGTCGGCAAGGTGATCGCGCCTCCCGGATTCTCGTTGACAACACGGGTGACGATGTCGGCCGCGAGGTGGCTTAATGCGGCGTAATCGGCGACAACGTGCAGGTGTGGTTCCGTGGTGGCGTTCGCGACTTCAGCCTCGTCTCTCTTCGGCATCCACTTCCATCCTCGGATATTACGTATATTCAACACGACCCGGCGCCGGTTCGAGTGGCGATTTCGCCCACGGCGTCAACTGACGCACCCATGATAGACGCAGAGGACGCGTTTGCGAACGGCGGCTCGGACACGAAAGAGTTGAGAATGGCCGACTTTTCCACACCCCTGGGCAGGATTGACGATTGGGTTGGCGAACAAGCGGTTCCCGGGGTATCGGCGGCGGTCTGGCACAAAGGCGAGATCGTGGCCATGCGGTTCGCCGGTTTTGCCCGGGACGGGGCGCCGGTTGATGACTCGACGCTGTTCGCGCTCGCCTCAGTCTCGAAACCGCTGACGGCGGCGGCGCTCATGCTTGCGGCGGATGCCGGTGAGCTGTCGCTGGACACGCCTGTCGCGGCCATTGTGCCCGAGTTCGGCGAGGTCGATGATCCGCTTGACAATGATGTTGTTCCGCAACTCGAGGCGCTTCGGGGCCGGGTCACGGTGCGGCACTTGCTTTGTCATACGTCAGGACTGCCGGAGAATGTCGGCGTCAAGCGGATCCGGATGCGCGAGCAGCCTTCGCTCGGCAAGATTACCGATGCGATGTGCGAACTCCCCTTGCTCTCGGCGCCTGGGGAGGTGTTGCGATACTCGAATGCCGGGTTCGGGATTGCGGCACGGGCAGTCGAACGGGCAACTGGAGGGCCATTTCACGAGCTCCTGCAGCAACGCCTCCTCGACGAGATGGGTCTCGACGAGATCGCCCTGAAACCGGATGCATCGTGGAACGATCGCCTCGCCTGGACGACCGGGGCCGCCGCCGCCGGAACGCCGACCGAGAGCTACAACAGCCCGTATTGGCGAGCACTGGGGCTGCCGTGGGGAGGGTACTTCGGGACGGCCGCGACGCTCGCACGGTTTGCAGCGTCGTTCTTCCCGAAGCAGCAGTCGCCGCTAGCTGCCGCGACCCGTGCAGAGATGATTGAGGATCAAACGGGAGGCGTGTCGGGCGGCGTCGCCTCGGCCGCGGTGCATTGGGAACGCGGGGCATGGGGGCTCGGGTGGGAGGTGGCTGGCGACAAACGCAACCACTGGACCGGATCGTTGCGGTCGCCACGCACGTTTTGCCATTGGGGCCAATCGGGAACGCTGGTGTGGGCGGATCCTGACCGTGCGTTGGCGCTGGCGGTGTTCGGAAATCGCGCCGTGTACAGTCCATGGCCGCTCAAACCGCCGCGCTGGGCCGAACTCAGCGACGCCCTGGTCGCGGCCGCGGATGCGGGATAGTTAAGTCACGCCTCGATTGACCACCGTTGGAGCGTCCACGGCAAGCGCGATTGTCGTATGCTCATGGTCATCCGCGATTCACGAAATCCGGCGACTCGGATATCGCCAACCCAATCAGGAGACTCGCCCGCCATGACCGCTGCTCCACTTCCGGCCCGGCCTGACTTCGCACACTCGCGACGGATGGCGTTGGTCGCAATCGGGTTGATTCTCGTGCTCGCGGCGATTGCGGCCCCGGCGTTCGGGATCGCCGCCGATGTCCGGACATCGGGTGAGCTCACGATCGGCGCTGACGAACGGATCACTGACGATTTGTACCTGGCCGGCGGCACAGTCGAGTTTCTCGGCGCCGCGGAAGGCGATGTGAGCATTGCCGCCGGCAAGGCAACGCTGGACGGCACGATTGCGGGGTCGGTACAACTTGCGTCGGGTCAAGCCGAGATTCCGGGCACGATCGAGGGTTCTCTCCGCATCCTTAGCGGCAGGGTCCAGATTTCCGGCGCGGTCGAAGGCGACGTGGTGATGGCCGGTGGGCAACTGGAACTCGCCAGCAACGGCAGGATTGGCGGGAACCTGCTTGTGGCTGGCGGCGATGTCGATCTTCGGGGCGCCATTGCCGGTGACGTGACGGGCTACGCCGCGAACGTGACCCTTGGCGGCGCCTTACAGGGCGCGATCGATCTCAACACGAGTGGCCTGGAGATCGCGAACACGGCTCGGATCACGGGACCGGTGACCTACACGAGCCGGCGCGGAGCCGATGTCGGAGCCAATGCCCAACTGGCGCAGGGGATCGAACAGCGGGACCTGAATCCATGGGGCGACGGCGGCGACGACCCAATCTCGCGGGCTTCCGGATCGCTGTTGCGAATCGTGTGGGCGCTCGTGGCCGGGGCGCTGCTCGCGATCGCCGCGCCGCGCCTGGCGGACCAGCTGGGACGCAACGGTTTGCGTTTGCCGCGGTCACTCGTGGTTGGATTGGCGACACTCGTCCTGGCGCCGATCGCCGTGCTCGTGCTGATGATTACGATTGTGGGCATTCCGGGAGGCATCATCCTGCTCGCGCTGTTCGTGGCGGCGCTGTACCTGAGCCAGGTGTTCGCGGGTCTGGCGATCGGGCGGTTGATTCTGCCGAATCGCTGGAACGACGGGAGTCGCGGTTTCCATCTGTTGGCGATGACGTTGGGGGTGATCCTGCTCGGCGGGTTGCGATTCATCCCTGTGCCGTACGTGCATCTGGCGCTGACGCTGGCGATCACGATCTGGGGAGTTGGGGCGGCGGCAATGCTGATTGGGTCGCTCGATCGGCGGGAATCGGTTGTCGCTGGTTAGAAGGAGGGCAGTTACAGTTGGCAAACGCAAGTGGGACTTGACCTTCCGAAGAACGCTTTGTTGGTTTGCATGGCTGACTGTCAATCCCGTCATTCATCGATGAGGCGAACAGAACAAAGTTGGAGACAGGTCCGAAATCTGAAGAGGAACTGAGCGCAAACTCTCCGCGGATTCCACTGGTTCGCATGAGTGATCGGCACGTCCTCCGAAAACGACGTCCCACACACCCAGACAAGGAAACTCCAACCTTTATCCCTCCTGACCTGGAAGACATCGTCGAAACGGAACGTGAGGAAATCAATCGGGGCCACGCAACCAGATCGCATGGCAACTGGTACACCGTTTCGTCGGGACGAATCGACGTCGACAGAGGCAACGGCAACTTCTTTCCCAAATCGGGACCTGGATTCATTGGTCCAGTAAATCGTGGTGCAAACCGAGTGCTATCGATCTTTTCCCGCTCTAGTGGCGATCAAGGTGGGCGGTGATCGAGGCGGGCAGCAGATCGGGCCGGTCCAATCCCCCTCGTGGCCTGGATCCACCGTCTTCTGCGAATATGCCAGTAGCGAGCACCGATTCTCGAGGGTACTCCCAGATCAAGCTCTCGCCAGAACGACCGAACTCGTCCTGCGTGGCCTTTCGGCGCCGACTCTGGCTCCTGATTGTCCATTCTTTCCTCATGTCTGCGGGTTGACCTGTTTGCAGAATACCAGAATGAAAGCAAATTGGAAAATTTGTGCTTATATGTCGCACTTAGGGCACTGGTAACCGAATGTAGTGAGTTACATGCTTGAGAATAAAGCGTTTTTGCGCTACAATGCGCCTAGTATGTACATTTTAATACAGTATCGTCGTAGTCAGGAGGAGGTGACATGCGCGAGCATTACCCCAAGACCCAAACCATGAAAATCTCTGAGGTGCGGGGACAGCTCAACAACCTCGTCAACCAGGTCTACCGAAAAGAGACCCGTATCGTCGTGGAGAAGAGCGGAATTCCCGTTGCCGGGCTCGTCTCGGTTGAGGATCTCAGACGACTAGAACAGCTGGATCGGGAACGGGACGCACGCTTTGCGGTGATCGACGAGATACGGGAAGCCTTTGCTGATGTCCCCGATGAAGAGATCGAGCGGGAGACCGACCATATCCTGGGCATCAATCAGGATGAGGCCACCCCATCGGTGGTAACCTCTGCCGCCGGCGAGTGATGACGATCGTTGTCCTCGATGCCAATGTCCTTGCCCCCGGCTTCGTCGGGACCACGAGTGTTTCTGTTCGCCTGATCAATCTCTGGCAATCCGGTGGCTACGAACTCGTCCTCTCCGAGCATCTCCTTGGCGAGTTGTCACGCACCTACACCAACTCATACTTTCGCGCCCGCGTGACGGCGGAGCAAGCGGAGCGCATCCTCATTCTGCTGCGCACTGATGCGCGCATCACGCCTCTGACCGTGTCTGTCACGGGTGTGGCAACCCAGCCGACGGATGATTTGGTGCTTGCCACGGGGCTGAGTGGTGGGGCAACCTATCTGGCAACGCGCGATCGCCAACTGTTGAAACTTGAAAAATATCGCGGACTCCAAATCGTGCCTCCAGGTCGACTTCTGGCCCTGCTTGAGTCAGAGGAAGGAATGGGCTTCCCATGACACGCGAGCATTCTCGCAGCACTGCGTTATGAGCACACCGACGGACCGATCAGCCAGCACCAGCTACCGTGACCTCACGCGACTGCGTGCCGAGGGTTATCGCGTTCACCTCACCTGTCTCGCGGCACCCGTCCGGCTCGCGGGATTGACCAGCCAATCGACAAAGTTCGTGTACTCGGCGAGAAGCTTGGCATCGCCATGATCAGCGACGTCGAATTCGTAGGAGACGAGTGGCGCGTCGTTATGCCCGATGGTGAGGACCGATTGGTCTACGTCGAGCAGGAAGGCGACAGACGTGGAGAACTCGTGCTGACGCTTGAGGATCGCGCTGCACTTGAGAACCACCGACCCATTGTCGTTTAGAGCGGGTGTCACAAAGGTTGACGATCTTGGTGGAAGACGGGCGGAGCAAGCTCCGCAGCCCTACCAAGACGGTTGGCGTCAACCATTTCGCGATCCGCTTCAAGACGTCGTTCAGTGGGATGTTCACCAGCAACCACTACCCGTTGCTGGGAAACTC
>JACCUV010000395.1 GCA_013698495.1 Chloroflexia bacterium | reverse complement strand
GCTTACGGGCCTGGTCGATCATGTCTTCCGGGAGGGACGAGCCATCGAGGAAGGAGAATGCGGTGTGGAGGTGGAGCTCGGTGTACATGGCGGTGTCCAGATCGTGAGCCGGGTTAGCGCGAATGGTGGAGCGGTGGCCCTGCTGGTTGGTTGCCGGAAATCATGGTGTGGTTTTTTCGGGCGCAAAAAGACAAAAAGCCCAATTTCCGCGTGGTTGCGAGGAAACTTTTTGCGGAAGTGATCTGCAAGAATTCCGCAAAAACCCATGTGCGGTGGGGTGTCCAGAGCAGGGTGTGGTGTTGAGCACCGTGGCTACCATTGACTGCCTCAAACCCCGCATCGTCATTCCGAACGCAGTGAGGAATCGCCCGGCGCAGCCGGTATAACGCAGATACCGCTTCGCCGGGGGAAGTGGTGGGCCGAGCGAGACTACGGGCGGACACAAGGTCCGCAGCCCTACACCGCCTCTTGGCAGAATGACGCGTGTCGGCTGCGCCGGGGGAAGTGATGGGCCGAGCGAGACTACGGGTGAACACCCCTGCCTGGGTGGTTGCCCAGATGTCCTCAATGCCGGGGGTACCGCCCCTACGAAACGGGCTCGATAGGCGACTGGTGGGCGGAGCGAGACCACGGGCGGACATACGCGGACCGATTCGTGCGGTGGAACGTGCCTTTGACGGGTCCGCTAGCCCGCCCCTACGAGACCGATGTGATCGGCGGCCGGTGGAGTTTGCAGGCACGCTAATAATCCTGGAGGCGCCAGGCGCCGGTGACGCGATCGTGGTAGATCGTGCGTTTGGAGCCGTCGTCGAGCAGCAGGGCGAAGTACTGGCGTCTGATCGGTTGCCGCCACCATTCGTCTTCGATGATCCAGGTGTCCTGGATGCGTTCGACCCGGTGGGTGTGGCGATTGATGACGATCGCGACCGGGCGATCGTGTTCGGCCATGACTTCGATCGGGAGCGGTTCGTTCAGGGGTCGTAGGCGATCAGGGCGTGCCTGCGTTCGGGTATCCGGGACCATGGTTCAACCTCCACAACGTGGTAAATGGGCGACAGGCCGTAGCGATGCTTGAGATGGTGGATGGCGGCCGTCAGCGGCGCGGCGGCGCGAGGACCCATCAGCGGAAAGGCGGCTTGACGGGCGACCTCGTTGACGATGCCGCTGAATTCGAGCGTGACGATTTCGATGGGACCCGTCATTTCGAGCGCCTGGAGGCGCAATTCGAGAGCATTGACGACGCGATTCGAGCCGCACGGTTCCTTCAGGGTCAGGGTGCGTTCCCAGGAGCGGCGCTCCCCTTCGAGAATGGCGTGGAGAGTGACCTGGCGCACGTGTTTGCCCCGGAGTTCGGGTTTGGCGAAGGCCCGGCTCACCATTTGGCGGAGGCCGATTATCAGCATTTCGCGGCTGACGGCGGGAACGGGCATCGCGAGTTCCTCGCGCACCGATTGGGTTCGGGGCGGCGGGATGACGGGACGGTCGTCCTCGCCGCGAGCGAGCTTCCAGGCCTCACGGCCGGCGGGGCCGAAGCGGGCGGCGACCTTGCGGGCGGGCAGGTTGGTGAAGGCCCCAAGGGTCGGGATGCCGAGTCGTTCCAGTTGGCGGATGACATCGGGTGGGAGCGGCAACCAGGAGATCGAGGCCTCGGCGAGGAAAGCGGGCGCCTCCTCGAGGGCGATGACGCGGATCGATCCCGCCGTGGCGACCCCGGCCGCGACGCGAGCCGTGAACTTGCCCGGGGCGACCCCGGCGCGCGCCCGGAGGATGGGATCGACGCACTCGATCAGGCGCCGGGTGGCGTTCTCCGAGGTTCCGTAATGGCGTTCCAGCCCCTTGAGATCGATATACCAGCAGCCCTGCTCCCGCGCATCGGGCTCGACGAGAGGACTGAGGTGTTCGAGACGTTCGCGAACCTGGTTGGCGACGGTTGTCTCGCGGACCGGATCGGCGACGAGAATGACGGCGGTGGGACAGAGCGCGCTGGCCTCGCGGAGATTCATGCCGGGTCGAATGCCCTTGGCCAGCGCCTCCGGCGTGGCGTCGAGGACGACGGCGCGGCCACTTTGAGGATTGCTCAGCAGCAGTGGGCGGCCATCGAGTTGCGGTTGATCGAGCAGGGCGATGCGAAGCGCAAACCAGGGGATACGCAAGCACACAACAGGCATGTGATCCCTCCCTCAAACCTGTGAAATGCAAATCAGGACTGACGCGATGCCCATCGGCTGCCGTTCGATGAAGATGCTGTATGCTGGCCCCACGCCAGATCAGCAAACGGTGAACCACGGGTTGTCAATCACGATCATAGAACAAATGTTCTTATTCCGCAAGAGGGGGTCTTTGGAATGGGGGAACCACGTACACTTTGGGATCGACGCGACCGGAGAGATCGCGGGCGGACAACCCCTACGCCATGAAGGACACCATGAAGACCGCATGACAGGGGTGGTCCACCCGGAATGTGCAATTCGGGACGGGCGGACAACAGGATCGACACGTTCCGATTCATGCATGTGTTTACATCGGTCGATCCATGTCCGACCTGCACGAACCGGGCACGGTGGAGGCATAGAAACGTGACAGTCATCGACGAAACCGCGATCCGGGAAGACCGGCTCCTCACTGAGCCGCGCGCCCGGGGAATTGCCCGCATCCTGATTTCCGAGCAGGAACTGGACGGTGAGATCGCCGCTATCGCGGCCGAACTCGACGCCGAGTATCGGGACGACCAGCCACTGATGATCGGAGTCTTGACCGGCGCGGTGGTGTTCATGTCGAACCTGATGACGGCGATGACAATTCCCGTTCAGATCGATTTCATGGCGATCTCCAGCTACGGAGCGGCCACCAGGTCGTCTGGCGTCGTGCGCATCCTGAAGGACCTCAACGAGGAAATCGAGGGCCGACGCGTGATTGTGGTCGAGGATATCGTCGATAGCGGTTTGACCCTGCAATACCTACTGGAGATGCTCAAGGCGCGACAACCGAAGGACATCCGGGTGGTGGCGTTGCTGAAAAAAGACAAGCCCGATGCGATTGATGTCCAGGTCGATCGAGTGGGATTCCAGATTCCGGACGAGTTCGTGATCGGGTACGGGCTGGATTACGCCGGGCAGTACCGCAACCTGCCGTACGTGGCCGTTTTGGATCCCAGCGTGTACCGTTAATTGAGTGACCGCTCTTCATGGCGCCTGCCGCACATTGATTCTATCGCCGAGGATGGGCGGACCCATTCGACAAGCTCAGGCAGGCTGGATCGACAAGATCCGATATTTGAACGTGTCTGCGCCTGTCGATCCAGGTCCGCACGTACGGCACTCCTGTCCCACGCGGGCAATGTGCATCACCCGTTCCTGGCGGTGCATCGACTCAACCGATACATGACAGGCCATCTCGGTTGCTATACTTTGCTTACAGTTCTGTCCGAGGCGTGACCAGGATCACCCCTCCCATCGATGCTTTCCACAGGAATCCCGGAGGACACCAGCATGCCCAATCGGAAGTGGCTTCGCAGCGGCTTCGTCTGGATCCTGCTCCTCGTTGCCGTCAGCGTGCTCTGGTTCGCCTATGCCGGGAATAGACCCGACTCGCGCAGCGTCGATTTCAACACCTCGGTTGTGGCCGACATCAAGGCAAACGAGATCGACCAACTGATTGCGAAGGAAGGCAGCAGCGAGGTTCGGGTTCAGTATTCCGATCCATCGCGCGACGACGCCCAATCCCGCATCCCGCCTGACAGCAATATCATCGAAGTTCTGGCGGCGGCGGGTGTTTCCGCCGACGCGGTGCCGATCGAGGTCGAACGCGCGAGTCGCTGGGGCGCGATTCTCGGCGCCATGACCTTCATCTTGCCGACCTTGCTGATTGTCGGCTTGCTGATCTTCATGATGCGCCAAAGTCAGGGATCGAACAGCCAGGCGATGTCGTTTGGCAAGAGCCGGGCCCGCCTCTTCTCGAGCAATCGCCCGACCGTGACGTTTGTCGATGTCGCCGGCGTCGACGAGGCCAAAGAGGAACTCGAGGAAGTTGTCGAGTTCCTGAAATATCCCGAGAAGTTCGCCTCGCTCGGAGCCCGGATTCCGAGAGGCGTATTGCTCGTGGGCCCTCCCGGCACAGGCAAGACATTGCTTTCCCGGGCCGTTGCCGGTGAGGCCGGAGTGCCGTTTTTCAGCATTTCCGGGTCCGAGTTTGTGGAGATGTTCGTAGGGGTCGGGGCCAGTCGCGTCCGCGATCTGTTCGAGCAGGCCAAGCGAAGCGCGCCGTGCATCGTGTTCGTCGACGAAATCGACGCCGTGGGTCGGCAGCGAGGCGCGGGTCTGGGCGGTAGCCACGACGAGCGCGAACAGACGCTTAACCAGTTTCTGGTGGAGATGGACGGGTTCGACAGTAGCGTCAACGTGATCGTGATCGCCGCAACAAACCGGCCCGATGTGCTCGATCCCGCCTTGCTGCGCCCGGGCCGGTTCGATCGCCAGGTGGTGCTCGATCGTCCGGATATTCAGGGACGGCGCTCGATTCTCGATGTCCACACCCGCGGCAAGCCGATGGAGGAGAATGTCTCAATCGAGGCGCTGGCGCGACAAACGTCGGGTTTTTCCGGAGCCGATCTCGAGAACCTGGTGAATGAAGCGGCGATTCTGGCGGCGCGGCGCAACAAGAAGAGTGTCGGCCGCAGTGAGTTGACGGAAGCGATCGATCGGGTGATCGCCGGACCGCAACGCAAGAGCCGGGTTATTTCCGAGCGCGAGCGGCTGATGACCGCCTACCACGAAGCCGGTCATGCCCTGGTGGCGCGGATGCTGGCGCACTCCGATCCGGTGCGCAAGGTGTCGATCGTTGCGCGGGGGATGGCGGGAGGCTATACGCGAACCGTGCCGGACGAGGATCGGATCTTCAAGACCCAGGCGCAGTTCCGTGATGATATCGCCGTCTTCATGGCGGGCCAGGTTTCCGAGCAGCTCGTGTTCGAGGAAATCTCGACGGGAGCTTCCAATGACATCGAGCGGGCGACGGCGATCGCGCGGCGGATGGTCACCGAGTTCGGGATGAGCAGTCTCGGGCCGCTGGCCTTTGGCAAGAAGGAGGAACTGGTTTTCCTCGGTCGCGAGATCAGCGAGCAACGGAACTACAGCGATCCGGTGGCGTTCAAGATCGATGAGGAGGTGCGGGCGATCATCGACGACGCGCACGACCGGGCGCATCAGGTGATCACCGAGCACTTCGATCGGCTGGAGGCGATCGCGTTGCTGCTGATTCGCGAGGAGACGATTGACGACGAACAGCTCGAGCACCTGTTCGACACGCCGCGTCCGAAACCACAACTGGTCGGTCCTCCAACCGGTCGGCCATCGGCGCGGGCGCTGGAGGCCGCGTCCAAGCCGCCAGCGCAGCGACTTCCCGAGCGTCAGGATCGTCGGGATCCAGATCCGCCAAGCCTGGGGCAGCTCAGGCCGCAACCGGCGGGCGACTGAAGTTCCGATTCGGATATGACAACGGACCGGTCGAATTCGATCGGTCCGCGTCCTGTGCCATGTGGGTGGAGACGGGGGGACTCGAACCCCCGACCTCTACAGTGCGATTGTAGCGCTCTCCCAGCTGAGCTACGTCCCCATGGGCGTTGCGATTATACGCATCAGGGTGTTGGACCGTCAATCGTGGGCGTCTCGTACGCTTCCCTCTTTCTCGTCGTGGTGTCTGGAGGGAAGTTGAGGCAACTTCGACACCTCCGATCGCAGCTAGTGGGCGAAGTAGTCCAAGTGAATCCGATGCGGGCGATACGAGTTACCAATACGTGAGCGTTGGATCAGCGTCGCTCAAATCACGCGCATGTCGCCTGAATGCAGGTGCAAACCATTGGGGTTCGAGACGGCGATCCGTTCTTGAGTGAACTGTTGCCTGCGGCGGCGACAAACGAAAGAGCCAGCCAGCTTATGCCGTGTTGATCCAGCGCCGGGAACCCTGCGTACTACCGTTTGACACGTCCCGGGAACATCTTGCCTGACGCACCAGTGAGGGGAGTTGCGAGATGAACTTGCAGACCAGGAAACTGACTGGCAAGAATGGTTTTGGGGAATCGCTCGTAGCGAGGCGCGTTGGCCGAAGCGCGAACGCGCTCGACAGAAACGTAATTCGCAATGCGATTGTTTAGAAGTGGGATTGTCGCCCTCCTGATGGTGGCCGTGATCGTTTCGGGGATGGTTTCCTCGGCGGGGGCCGCCCACAACGGAAACAACAGGGCAGAAGTCTCCGGAACCGCGGCCGATATGGACGCAACCGGCAAGGCAGTCGTCAACTATTCTGAAGGACGCGGGACGTTCAACGGCACGATCACCGTCCGCAATCTGGAGCCTGGCGAAACATACACGTTCCAGGTGAGCGGCGCTGCGGCAGGAGCAGGAATTGACGTGTGCGAGGGCACAGCCAATAGCCAGGGAACCTTCAGTTGCAGTTTCCAGAATAAGGCATTGCCAGGCTTCGCCAACGTCGAAGTCGAGAACGAAGCCGTCGTCGTCGTCGCCATGGGCGTATTCGAGCGCGGCGGCAATTGTCGTGATGCGGACCAGGCCGGCTCGTTGTGCGACGCGCCGGGCCGCAACAAGAATTAGGCACGTCGCACAGTCGTGAAATCGACACCGGGTTGTTAATGGCCGAAGGAGGCCGGGCTGCTCGGATGGGGAC
>JACCUV010000387.1 GCA_013698495.1 Chloroflexia bacterium | reverse complement strand
GATCGATCCTGTCCCTGATGCTGAAATCGGGTGTAGCCGGTTACAACTTCGGGGAGAATAGGGCGATGGAGTTCGAATGGGACGAGGACAAGCGACTAGCCAACCTGGGGAAGCATGGCGTTGATTTCGGAGTCGCCGAAATCCTGTTCGATGGACGACCGCAAGTTTCGACTGCAAGTCCTCGACATGAAGAGCTTTGATTTGTGACGACAGCTGACTTCGAAGGCAAACTCTACACCGTCATCTGGACACAACGAGGCGACGCTATTCGTATCATTTCATTGAGGAGTGCACGACATGCGGAAGAGCGAGAATATCGTGCGGTACACGGCGGAAGAACTTAGGGCCATGCGTGAGCGCGGTGAAGACAAGACCGACTGGTAGCGCGTCCGAGCCCTATCCTACGAAGAGATCGAGGCGTCGATCGACTTTGAAGACGAGGGTGATTTCAGCTCGGGCGAGGAGTTTGCCGGTCTTCCGCCGTTGCCTCCACCCAAGGAACAACTAACCCTCCGGATCGACGGCGATATCGTCGACTGGTTCAGGGGAACGGGCAAGGGCTACCAGACTCGGATCAATACCGTGCTCCGGCGCTACGTCGAGGCTCAGAAACGCTCATAGCCGCGCGAGTTTTGTTCCCTCTGCTACAAAGAACGCCACCCCGGCAAAAATAGGGTGGCGTTCTTTGGTTGAGTACGTCAGGCGGCAATTATGCTGCGTTGCTTCGGATCTATGACCCCGACGGAGGCGTCGACGACCATTCGCGCATGGCCTGGTCGCCTGGGCGGTCGACGTGAACATGCTCCTCGACCTTCGTCACCCATTCCTGGGGAATCCAGTGGTGCTGACCCTGATCGTCTTTGGTCAGCTTGATCGTGTTGCCCACATCCAAATGGTCGACGACGGCGAACTGTCCGTTATCGGAACAGACGACCGGCATGTGGTCCTTGATCTTGGTGGTGTCCATATCGATTGGGTTCCTTTCGCGAGTGCAAAGCCGTTGTTTCCGAACGCGGATCTCCTGCCTCCGCAAGGCTGTCCCCCAAGCCGAGAGACAGCTGTGCGCGATGGCGATTGCCGTCGCGTGATCTAGTCGTCCTCGACAACTGGTGTGGCCCCATCGACGATCGGCGTGGCGTCGGCAACCGGTGTACCGTCCGGCACGCAGTCAACGGCGACTCCACCAGGCGTTGTTTCAATGACATTGGTTGGATCGATTTCGCCAGGACCCGGATAAACGATTTCCGTTCCCGTGCCGCCGATGATCCCGCGCTGCTCCAGCGATTCCAGGAAGGCGCCGATCGAATCGAACAAGGCCGGCGCGAACGCGACATCGTTCGGCGGGAGTGTCCCACGGGTGTAATTTGCCAACACCCGGTGCTCTGCCTCCTCGGCGGCGTACTGGAAACTGACCTTGACCAGGTCTGGCCGCATCATTTCGGTGAAGACGACCAGGGCCGCGATCTGGGCCGCGATTTCCGCCGCCTCTTGTTCAACCACGGCTCCGAAAAAGGCATCGAAACTCGTCAGGAACTCGGGTGGGATGGTGAACGTATCGACCAGCGGGACACCGCCGGCGGCTTCGAAGGCGTCCAGATGAAATTGTTCCTGGGCGCGAGCCGCCGTGACGACTGCGATCACCGGGTCTGACCATGCCCGGTCGAAATTGCCTGCCGCGTTGCTTGCGAGTCCTTCGCCAAGGAACGTCACGCCGAATCGCTCGGTGGTGGCCGAGATGTCGAGCGCTTCCTGTACCGTATCGGATTGCGCCGCTTTGGTGCGAATGAACGCGCTCTGGGCGGCAGTAAAGCCAACCGCCCCAACGCCAACTCCCTTGAGCATCGTCCGCCTCGAAAATGGATTCGTTGTCAGTGATGCAACTGTTGTCATGTTGTGGATCTCCTGTTTGTTGGGAGGCGCCTGCCCTACGGCTCCAGATTCGAGACTCCGGTCGTGTCGATTTCGCCCGGTCCCGGATAGGAAATCTCCGTTCCGCTTCCGCCGATGAACCCCAGCGCCTCGAGCGCGGCCGCGGCCTCGCCCACGCTGCCGAAGAGCGCCTTTTCAAAGGCGACATCGTTGGGCACGCCGCTAAGCGCGCCGGCCTCGATCGCGAAGAATCGCGCTCCGGCGCGATGCTCGGCCTCGACGGCGCCGATTTGCAGTGCGAGTTGGACCATTTCCGCATTGCCCTGGATGGCGAATTGTTGGGCAGCCGCAAGGTACGCCGCGATGAAGGCCTCTTCAAGCGCGACGAGCGTTTCGAAGAACAAACCAGGGTTTGCCAGGAGTTCGGGGTCCGGCACGGTGAAGGTCAAGGTGAGCGGTTCCGCGCCCGCCCCGGTCAGCACATCGAAGTGCGCCTGCTCCGCGGCGCGCGCGGCTCTGAGTGTGCCGACCGCCTCCGGATTGAGTGGGAGCTCCCCTCGTTCGGAGCTTGCGAGCGCCTCACCGAGCAAGGTCACGGCGAACGCCTCCGCGGTTGCCGCGATGTTGATTATTTCCTGAGGAGTTTCGCAACTCGCGCCCTGAAACATCGCCGCGCTGTTGGAGAGATTGTCATTGGTCGACACTGAAACGTACTCAAGTTGAGGGATCGTTGACATGGAAATAGTCTCCTCTCGGCGGCTTTCCGGCCACCGGCCAGTGATGGAAAATCCAGCACGGTCAGTTTCCGAATGCCGCCATCAGCTCGCTGGCCGAGACGGCAACCGCATCGGCGGCCTTGTCGACCACGGCGGTCATTCCAAAGAACTCGTGGGTGACGCCCTCGTAGAAGTGCGTGCTCACGGCCACTCCAGCGGCTTCCAGCGCCTCGGCGTAGACAAACCCCTGGCTCTGGAGGGGATCGATTTCGGCGAGGATGATCGTGGCTGGCGGAATTCCGCGCAGGTCATCGGCCTCAAGCGGTGAGGCGTAGGGATTGGCCGCGTCGTCCGGGTTTGGCAGGTAGAAGCCCCCGAACCACTCCAGCGC
>JACCUV010000376.1 GCA_013698495.1 Chloroflexia bacterium | reverse complement strand
TGGAGCCACAACATGAGGAGAACAGTGCAGAAATGAACAATCGGCTTCTGGGGATGTTCAATATCGACGAGGAGATCGAACGGTTTCGGCCTGGGGATACGGAGGCCGGGCGCCGGGCCGAAACGCTGATCAAGTCCGACGGTCTCCGGGTTGTGCTTGTCACCATGCTTCTGGGCATCGCACTTCACGAGCATACCGCGCCCGGTCCGATCACAATCCACGCCATTCGGGGACGGTTTGTGGTCACTTTCGAGGATCAGGAGCGCGAAATTGGTCCCGGCGAACTCGTCTCGCTCGCGACAGGCGTCCGGCACGCGGTGCGCACGGTCGAGGATGGAGCGTTCCTGCTGACGATCGGGTGGGGACCCACCGTCGGCAAGGAGTGATACGGATCGCGAGTGAATAGTTGGCATCCCGCGTTGTGGGCGATCCGGGTGGGGCCACTCCACTTCGCCGCGCTTCGCTCAGGGCGGGCCCGAGTCGACAAGTCCTCGGTTCGCCAGTAGCGGTTGGTGATCGAATCAGGCTCGCTGTGTCGTCGCCCCTAGAAAATTCGGATGCCTGGGTGACCACCTTGAGATTAACTGAGGCGAAGCGTCATTTCCGCCAAACCATTACTGGGGTAGATATCTCGTTTCGGCGAGTCAACCGCCACGAGCTGAAACCGAGTCGTTTGGGCGAGGAGTGCCTCAATCGCCACTCGCATTTCGAGGCGCGCCAAGCGGATACCCTGGCATACGTGAATACCCCATCCGAACAGCAAGTTTTCTGCCGGATCGCGATCGAGCTGCACCTCGTACGCGGCATCGAATGTCTCTTCGTCCCGGTTCGCGGCGATCCACATCAACGTGATCTTGCTACCCGCGGCGATCTCCTGGCCGCCGATCTGCACATCGCGTGTCGCTGTCCGGCGATTCGCAACGAGTGGCCCATCGACCCGGAGAATCTCATCGATGGCGGCTGGAAGCATGGCCGGATCGTTTCGGATTTGCTGTTGAAGTTCTTCATGCTCGGCCAGGAACAGGATCACGAGTCCGATCCCCGCCGCGACGGTGCCATGTCCCGCCGTCCAATTGCGGAGGATGCTCACGATGTCGTCGTCGCTCAGTCGAGTTTTGTTAACCTCGGCAGTCATCAGTCCGGACGTTAAGTCATTGCGCATGTCCACGCCTTCGTTGCGACGGACATCGATCTCCTTCATCACGAATCCGGCGTATTCAGCGGCAAGTGACATACCCGCTGCCCTGTCACTCGAAAGTGCTGCTTGCTGGTTGCCGTGCAACCAGCCGCGCAGATGATCCCAGGTGTCGAGGGGCCAGCCGATAAAGGCACAGAGGGATTTCAGGGAGAAGGGCTCAATAAAAGCTGACACAATCTCGACGGTATCGCTGGCGCGGATCGATGGAACCGAGTCAGCTGCGATGCGCCGACAGTGCGGTTCAAATACAGTCATGGCCTTCACGTCAAGGAACTGGTCCAACACCAGGCGATAGGGGGTGTGCTCGGGCTCATCCATTCCGTTGGGGATCGCGCGGTGTCGGGAAGCGCTGCTATAGGCTTTCGGGTCGGCGAGAACGTCCTTGATGTGCTTGTGGTTGAATAGCGACCAGTCCAGGAAATCGCTGCGAGCGACAGGGCACCGGTCACGCATCTCATCATAGGCGCGCCGCTGATCACTGAGTACGGCATCGTCCCGCGGATCCCAATCTGAATGTTGTCTATCGCTCAAGGTCTCACCTTTGGCCGTGTAGAGAGGCGCCACTTGTTCCAGAGAGGGCAACAATAGCATCCTGACTCGGTTGGGGAGATGCTTTGGTCTCAGTCGAAACAACACGAGGGACCGTTCCTCTATCCCTTTGGCCGCCATAATTCCAGTCTCGTCTGATAAAACGTACGCGAGGCGCCGATCGCCAATCGTGAAAAAGTGAACGGAACGTTGACGCGCTATCTCATGCCTGAATACACTGTCAGCAGCAACGATGCCAGTGGCTGGTTTTTGGGCTCCCCGCACGAACCCTTCGAAATGGATAAGGTCTCGCACGACACGTCCCGCCTGTCGATGCGGTTCAGACCGGAGCAATGCCTCCGATGCCCTTGACGACGACTCCGAAGCGTTCGTCGCTTCTGGACATTCTGAAGGAGCCACCTCAGCCTGACGTTGATGCGTCCGGGGCCGCGGAGCATGTGCCGCAACTTGAACTCGATCCGATGGTGCTTGAGGCAATCGATCGTCTCGATCGGGCATTGAGCCCCAGTTTGTCGCAATCGAACATTGAGTTCCTGACCAAGGCGTTGCGAACCGCATTCGGCGCGCATCGTGGCGTTGTCCGAAAATCGGGCGAACCCTATATCGTGCACCCGATCGAAACTGCCGCGGTGCTCGCCAAAATGCAGCTCGACATCGATACCCTCGCCGCCGGACTCCTCCACGATGTGGTCGAGGATACTGGCAGTTCGTTCGAGGATATCCAGAAGGAGTTTGGGAGCCGGGTCGCGAGTCTCGTCGATGGCGTGACCAAGCTCGGCCAGATTCCGTGGGCGGGGGAAGTCGGCGATGGGCGCGGACTCGCGGCCCGGGAAAAGGAGCAGCAGGCCGAGAACCTGCGCAAGATGTTCCTGGCCATGGTCGATGACATTGGTGTTGTCCTGATCAAGCTTGCCGATCGATTGCACAACATGCGCACCCTCGGCTCCATGCCACGCGACAAGCAGCTACGGATCGCCCAGCAAACGATGGAGATTTACGCTCCACTCGCCAATCGACTCGGCATCTGGCAGGTCAAGTCTGAACTCGAAGACTTGGCCTTTCGTTATTTGCAGCCCGATGAACATGCCCGGATCGTTCAGGACCTCGAACAACGCGGCAAGGATAGCCGAACGTACATCGATGCCGTCGAACGCGAACTTGGGGTCCTGCTCGCGACGGCTGGCATCGAGGCCGAGATGAGCGGCCGCACCAAGCACATCTACTCGATCTATCGGAAGATGAACCGCAAGGGTCGCCCGTTCGAGGAAATTCACGACGTGATCGGGATTCGGATCATCGTCGATTCGGTTCAGGAGTGTTACAGCGTGCTCGGCATTGTCCACAGCCGCTGGCACCCGATTCCGGGCGAAATCGACGATTACATCGCAACGCCCAAGGAGAGCATGTATCAGAGTCTCCACACGGCGGTGATCGGTCCGGAAGCCCACGCCGTCGAAATCCAGATCCGCACGCGGGACATGAACCAGGTTGCCGAGTACGGGATCGCCGCCCACTGGCGGTACAAGGAAGCCGGCAAGGGCGATCAGCGGCTCGAAGCCAAGATCACCTGGTTGCGCCAATTGATGGACTGGCGCGACGAGGTCGCCGATGCCGAAGAGTTCGTCGAATCGCTCAAGTCCGATGTTTTCCAGGACATGGTCTATTGCTTCACGCCGGCGGGAGATATCTACGAACTCCCCACGGGCGCGACGCCTGTCGACTTCGCCTACCGCATTCACACACAGGTCGGTCACCACTGCGTTGGCGCCACGGTCAATGGCCAAATGGTTCCACTCGATTACAAGCTGCAAAACGGTCAGGTCGTCAAGATCAAAACCAGCAAAACCGTCACTGGTCCACGCCGGGATTGGCTGCAGGCCAATGCAGGGTACATCAAGACGGCCTCGGCGCGGGAAAAGGTCCGCCAGTGGTTCCGCCGTCAGGAGCGTGACGAAAACATCACGCAAGGCAAGGAAGTCCTCGAACGCGAGCTACGCCGCCTCGGCCTCGACATGAAACTCGAGGACGTGCTGCACCGATTCCCGCGCTTTACCAAGCTCGACGATTTCCTCGCCGCGATCGGGTATGGCGGCGTCTCGGCCCAACAAATCGCGACCAAGCTCGATGAAACTCCGCGCGATGTCTTCCCGATTTCGACCGTCAAGGCGCCGACCACCCCTGCGCGTGTCGAGGTTATGGGGGCTGGCAACCTGCTCACGATCCAGGCGAATTGTTGCCGTCCGGTGCCGGGCGATCCGATCGTCGGTTATACAACCCGTGGGCGCGGGGTTGTGTACCACCGGACCGATTGCGTCAACGTCATCAATCTGCCAGATCCCGAACGCCTGGTGCCTGTTTCATGGGGGGCCGAAGCGAACGAAACGCATCCGGTTCCAGTGCGGATGATCGCCCTCGACCGGGTCGGCTTGCTCAAGGACGTGAGCACCTTGCTCTCCGACGAGCGCGTCAACATCCTCTCCGTCCTGACCCAAACCCACGACGATCGGACGGTGACCTTGCTCCTGACGGTCGAGGTCGAAAGCGTCAACCAACTCAGCCGGGTCATGCATCGGCTGGAGAGCTTGCGCGATGTCGTCGAGGTGCGCCGCGAAATGCCCCAGGCGACCCAATCCCAGGCGCTGGCGAGTTAAGATTTGGCAGCCTCCCCTTCCCTTGCGCCGGTCGTCTGTATCGGCGAAATCCTGATCGACCTGATCGCCCCACCCGGTGAGTCCCTGGCGACCGCGCAAACATTCGCGATTCGCGAGGGCGGCGCGCCGATGAATGCCGCCGTCGCCCTCGCCAGGCTGCGTATGGCGGCGTCGTTCTGCGGGGTGGTCGGCGATGACCCGTTCGGGCAGCGCCTGCGAGCATTGCTCGAACACGAAGGTGTCGACTGTTCGGCTCTGCGCGCGACCAGCGAGGCGCCTACGTCGCTCGCCTATGCCTGGCGAAACGAACGAGGCGACGGTCAGTTCCAGTTGATGCGGCTGGCGGACAAGTTGCTGAGTGGCGATGACGTAGGCAACGCTGGAATTGCCGGCGCTGGCGCCATGCTCGTCGGTTCAGTGGCGCTGGCCGCGTCGCCGTCCAGGGAAGCGATTTACGACGCCATCGAGTTGGCGCGGGAGCACGACATTCCGGTCATGTTCGACGTCAATGTTCGTCCGCCACTGTGGGGCAGCCAATCGCAACTGTATGCGGCATGCGAACCGGTGCTGCAACATGCCACGCTCCTCAAACTCAGCCTCGACGATGCGCGCTGCTTGTGGGGCGCCGAAACACTGGCGGAGGCAATTTCACACGCAGGTGGGCACGATCCCTGGCTCACGGTCGTCACCGATGGATCGCGGGGACTCGTTGTCAAGCAACGGGGACTCGAGGCAATCCGGGAGTTTCCGGTTGTTGCGGTGGAGGCGGTCGATCCGACAGGCGCCGGGGACGCGTTCACGGCGGCCCTGGTGACCCGAATGGCGCGGTCGGGTTGGGTATTGCCGTCCGATGAGGACATCCGGTTCGCTATGGCGGCCGGCGCCCTGGCGACGACGCGGCAGGGCGCCTTGACG
This sequence comes from Chloroflexia bacterium, assembly GCA_013698495.1. GTDB lineage: Bacteria > Chloroflexota > Chloroflexia > Thermomicrobiales > UBA6265 > JACCYX01. Next base: position 6,249 of record JACCUV010000376.1, on the reverse strand, counting down.
GCGTTGCCGCGCCTGATTGAGTTGGAACGGTTCCTCGCCGACTACGGGTAGTCGCTGGTAGGCTGACCGGGTCAGCTGAGACGGTCGAGAGGCGGGCCGGCACACAGGTCGGCCCCTACGAGAATCAGGTCCGTTGCATGCCCAAGTTGAGTGATCCAACCGCAATTTCGCTGGGCCCCATCGATTTACGATGGTACGCCTTATTGATCCTCGGCGGCATCGGGTGCGCGATCTCCCTCAGCTATTGGCTCGCGAGCAAACGTGGGCTTGACCCCGGTTTCCTGCTCGATCTGGCGCCGTGGGTCGTTTTCCTGGGCATCGTTGGCGCCCGCCTCTACTTCGTGCTCCTCGAGTGGGACTACTTTCAGGACCGGCTGACGGAAGCGATCAACATCCGGGCAGGCGGTCTCTCGATCCATGGCGCAATCGTTGTCGGGGTGATCGTGATTGTCGTGTTTTGCCGGATCGCCAGTCAGTCGCCACTCACCTGGATGGACATCATTGTGCCGGGAGTAGCGCTCGGACAGGCGATCGGGCGTTGGGGCAACTGGGCAAACCAGGAGGCATTTGGCAAGCCGACCGATGTATCCTGGGCGGTCACGATCGATCCCGAACGCCGCCCGGCAGACTCCGCGGAATTCGCAACGTATCATCCGACGTTCCTCTACGAATCGACGTTCAATCTCGCAAACGCGATCGTGCTCTCGTGGCTGGTCCTGCGTGCGCCGCGACTGTCGTGGATCAGGACCGGGGACATTGTCGCGTTCTACCTCATCGCGTACGGTATGGCCCGGTTTATCGTTGAACGCATGCGCACAGACAGCCTCTACATCGGGCCGTTGCCCGCGGCAACCTGGCTCAGTGCGGCATTGGTCGCCGCTGGGGTATTGTTGTTGGTGCTCAACCGCACCTTCTTGCGTTCAGACGAAAACCATCATCGAAATCGGTAGCCGAACCCTCGGAAGGCTCGCATGCATCTTCAACTCGTCGGACACAGGTTCATAATGACGGTTGTTGCGGCGGTCGTGCTGTCGTTTTCGTTAATTGTGACCTCGTCCATGGCGATGGGCGACGAGGAACTGTCGCAATCGAATACACCTTCGTCCGTCGATCTCGCTACCGTCCCGCTCGATCCGGATGACTTCCCCGAACCGGGCTACCAATTGGCCCAGGCGGGGGACATCGAATTCAGCGGCTTGAAGTTTGCCTGGTCTGACGGCGGGGACGTCATTGCATGGGAAGACATCGCCAACGGCTACGAGCATGGGTATACCGCTGTGCACGTCCTGCTCAGCGATCGTGGCGATAGCCGGAGCGAACCGTTGGCCTCGGTGACCACGTACGCGATTGGCTTCGACTCCCCTGACCTGGCCAGGTCCGCCGGTCAGACTTTGCTAGAGATCGCCGGGTATGGTCCGACCGCAGTCGTCGACGGGGTCACAGTATACGAGGACATCACCGGTGTACTCGGCTACCGATCCATCGACCATTTCCTGGTGATGGTTCAATACGCGTCCGCTGATCAACAGTTTGCGGATCAGCAAATCACCGAGGATTGGACATCCGAGTCGATCTCAGAACTTGTGCGCGACACGGGTGAGCGGCTTGACCTGGCGATCGAACGCGTCGAGCACGGCGAGGACTCGCTCGGTGTCGCCAATGTCATGTTCCACGGACCGGACGCCGCGTGGACGCTCCCGTGGATCTACTACCCGAACACCGAGCACTACCGGGTGCTTGACGGCGAAACACTTCCCTACGGTGGCGAACTCGATTCCGACGTCGCCGGGGCCACGCCTGGCGATGTTGACGACCTCTTCGTTTCACGTCAGCAAGTCGGTCAGGAAGGGTACGAGCACCTGATCGACGTCACGCTGGCCAGTTTCGACTCCGAGGAAGCCGCCGCCGCGTTCGCCGCCGAGCCGCTGCCAATCGTGTTCCCGCCGACCTGGCGGTTCGAGGTGAGTTTTTCTGGTACCCGCGAGCTCGATGATGGGGCGCGCCTCGAACGTGCGGTGACGCGTGGCGACGAACTGCAGGCGTCCGGTTACCGGACCGTTCACCTCGATGGCGCCGTCGTGCAGGTGGTGCAATGGTTGGCGAGCGGAAACGCCCTCGTCAGCGAAGAGGCGATGCTGTGGTTGACGGATCGACAGTCAGCGTGTCTCGACGCCCTCCCCAAACCATGCGCTCCGATCGCCCAGGAGGAATTGCCGGCAGCCATCGACGAACGTGGGGCGCCTGGCGACCAGGCTACGCCGGGGGCAGGACTCCCGTTGGACAACGTCCTTGCCAGCCCGCGGTTCGGGTGGCAAATCCCGATTCCCGACGATGGCTGGAGCATCGTCGAGATAGAACTCTTCACCCACGCCGAATACTTCCAGTTGCAATCCGGCCCCAGCCTGCTCACGGTCGAAAGTGTGGTTGATCGCCACGGCGACCCCCAACAGTGTGTGCTCGACAACCTGGCGTTGCTCGAAACGCACGAGGAGCGAGCGGTGATCGACCTCGGCAGCGACGACCCGGAGGAAAGGGCAGCTGGCATCGAGCAGGATCGTGGCTGGGCGATCTATACTGTAGAACCGCTCCAGGAGGAACGCGCCGACCAGGAGTACACAATCCGGTACGATTGCTACACGCTGGTCGAGGACGAGGCCTCCCTGGTGGTGACCCACACCGCGCCGAGGTCCGCCTGGGTCGAGGAGCGCGACAAGGGGGACCGGTTCCGCGATGGAATCGACCTCCCTGCATTTTCCGCTGGCATCGCGACTACCCCGCTCGACGGCGACGAGCAGCTTACCTGGAGGACCCGGACAATGGGCGTATCACGAATCTGGATTCCACTGGCGGCCTAGGCCCGCGCATCCATCATGACTACATACACTCACGATCACGAGGCTCTGACCTCGAGAGAGACGCATTCCCATGCTGGCGACCACCTCGCCACGCGGTCTTGACGATCGCACATCGGAAGGAATCGACATAGACACCCAAACCAACCATAAACTCGCGGAACGGGAGCCGGATGACGAACTGTTGGACGACGAAACCGTTGACGACGACGCGGAACTGACCCCAACCGAACGCAAGCAACGGTTCATCCCGACTGCCCGAAAGACAGAGCTGGCGCTGCTGGTTTCGGTCGAGTGCCAGGGCCAAATCTGGAACGCGACGGAATCCCTGGAAGAACTCGCCCGCCTCGCCGAATCGGTCGATGTCGAGGTCGTCGGCTCGCTCTCGCAGAAACTGACCCATCCGCACCCGGCCACCTACGTTGGCAAGGGCAAACTGGAGGAGATCAAGTCACTCCGCGAGGAACTTGAGTACGACATCGTGATGATCGATGGCGAACTCACACCGGGGCAACAGCGCAACCTCGAAAAAGACCTCGAAGTGATGGTAATCGACCGCACGGCCCTGATCCTCGATGTTTTCGCACGTCGCGCCCAAACCCACGAGGGACGCCTCCAGGTCGAACTCGCCCAATTGCAATACCGTTTGCCGCGATTAACCCGGATGTGGACTCACCTCTCGCGTCAAGGTGTTGGAGGAGTCGGTCTCCGCGGACCCGGTGAAACTCAGCTCGAGGCCGACCGGCGGGAAGCCCAAAAGCGCATCACGTTCATCAAGGCGCAACTCGAACAGGTGCACCGGCATCGTCAAACCTATCGCGCCAGACGTAAGGAAACCCCGATCGCAGTTGTCTCGCTGGTCGGTTATACCAATGCGGGCAAGAGCACATTGCTTAACAAAATTACCGGGGCCAATGTGCTCGCCGAGGACAAGCTGTTCGCGACGCTTGACCCGACGACACGCCGGATCGCGTTGCCCAGCCGCCGGGAAGTGCTCCTGACCGACACCGTGGGCTTCATCAACAACCTGCCGACGCAATTGATCGCGGCCTTCCGGGCGACGCTCGAGGAAATCAGCGAGGCGACTGTGCTGATTCACGTTGTCGATGTCACGCATCCGAACGCCGCCGAACAGGTCCAGACCGTAATCACGACGCTCGAGGATCTCGGAGCCGACGATCGGCCGGTGGTGTTTGCGCTGAACAAGATCGACCGCTTTTCCGACGAGGAACTGGCTGGCTTGCCCTCGCTCGCGGAGTCGATCGGAGCCCCCGGCGATGCGGTGGCAATCTCGGCCCGGAAGGGCTTGCATCTCGATGCCCTGCTCGGTCGGATCGAGGGGGTGTTGGAAGATGAAGATTCGTTCGTGAACGTTGAGTTGGCGATTCCGTTCGACCGATCGGAGCTGGTCGATCGATTCCACACGTACGGTCGCGTCGAGGAGCGTGACTACAACGAGAGCGGCGCGTTGCTGGTTGGTTGGCTGCCCGAGAGGGAGATTGCGCGCTTTGAACCGTTCATCCGCCGCGTCGCGAATCCGGACCTGGACGAAGCCACCGCGATTGGCGAACGGGCCACCACCTCCGCCGCCTGATCGTGACGACCGATGCCGTCGCAGCCACACGATTTCCGCGGGAACGGCGCCCCGGCGAAGCCGGTAGATCGTCATTCCGCCGGGAGCGCTTCGCGCGTTCGAACAAGACAGGCGACGACCACCAGAAGTGCCCAGTCCGACTTGGCTGGCATTGATAGATGGGGCTTGCCGTCGCCGGCGATCAGTCGCCGAAGCGTTGCGCCGAACGCGCCCGCGCCCTGGCAACCTCCAGCTCCCGGTTCTTCGGCGCGGCGTTCGATTCGAGCGAGATGAGAAGCCGTTGCGAAATAGCGGCGATTTCGTCGACCGCGAGGTGAAACGCCGCTTCGTTCCTTTGCGACGGCTTGGTGAAGCTGCTGATCTTGCGCACGAACTGCAATGCGGCGGCCTGAATCTCGTCGTCCGTGGCCGCTGGTTCGAAGTTGAAAAGCGGCCGGATGTTCCTGCACATGGCGTATCTCCTCGAACCTTCGGTCAGGCGGTCCCGTATGCTTCCAGGCGGTCGGCCAGCTCCTTCGGACGGCCGAGTGCGGGAAAATGGCCTCCGTCGATTTCATCGGGCGTGATGCCCAAGCGATCCTTGACGACCTGGCGCATCCACATGGCCGGGAACATGCGGTCGTCACGGCAAAGCAGGAATTGTGTGGGAACATCTGGCCAGGCGTCGAGTGGCCATGGTTCCGCCAGCGGATTGGCCGCCTGGTCACGTCCTCGGGATAACGCCTCCCGGGCAAGGTCTGCCGGAACGTCGTGCATGAAGGTGGCGATCATGCTTTCAGTCTCGCTCAAGCCGGCGTCGACCGGTGACGCCTGATGGCTGGTGTTGGCGAACATCTCTCCCGCCGATTCCCCCGGTAACGGGATCATTCCAGCCACCAGCACCATCCGGGTCGCCGGCATCCGGGCACAGACGAGCGGCGCTGTGTATCCGCCGAAGGAATGGGCGACGATTACAAGCCTGGTGCGGCCGCCAATTGTCTCAATGACGGTGTCGGCATAGTCCTGAAGTCCTGCCGATTCGTCGTCGGCGCGCAGATCCATCGCCACCACGTCGTAGCCACGATCGCGAAGTTCAGGTTCTACAAGGCTCCACTGCCAGGCGACGCGAATCAGGACAAACGTCGTCATTCCCTGTGTACCTTTCAACTCAACATCATTCGATCTGAACTCCAGTCTAAGCGTTCGCCATCCGCTGTCGCTTCTCCAATCCTGTCAACTCCAGGAAGTAATCCCGGCTCCTCGTGACCCCACAGTTCCGCTCCCGGATGACGTACTCTTGTGATTCGCCGCCAGCGGCGTGTTCTGTGGTTGGATTTCATGCGCGAGGACGAAATATGGCGCCGGATCGCAGCGGATCGGGAATGTCCTATAAAGACGCAGGTGTCGATATCCACGTCAAAACGTCCGTCATCGACCGACTCAAGGAGCGCGCCGAGGCGACGTTGGGCACGCAGGCGGGCCCGATCGGCCACTTCGGCGGAACCTACCTGCTGCCATCGGGCCCGGACCAGATTCTCGTCGCCAGTGCCGATGGTGTCGGCACCAAATTGCGGCTCGCGTTTGTCGTCGGCGGCAGCGCCCACACCGGAATCGGCCGCGACATTGTCCATCACTGCGTCAACGACATCCTCGCCCTTGGCGCCAAGCCGCTATTCTTCCTCGATTACTTCGCCACCGGCAAGCTCGATCCCGATGTCGTCGCCGCTGTTATCGGCGGCGTTGCCGACGCCTGTCTCGCCAATCATATGGCTTTGCTGGGCGGCGAAACGGCCGAAATGCCGGACATGTATCCGGTTGGCGAAT
>JACCUV010000367.1 GCA_013698495.1 Chloroflexia bacterium | reverse complement strand
GGTTCATGGCGACGTCGATCACATCCTGGGTAGGATCTCCACTTGTCGAGAATCCGAGGATGCGGTAGAGATCCGAACCATCCTGGATGTACAAGGTGGCATTCGTGTTGCCTTCTTCGTCCACCATCGTCAACAAGCGGGAGTCATCGCCCAAAGTCGCCAGCTCCGGGGCGTCGACATCTGAGTAACCGCCCGTATCTACAAGAATGCCCGAGAAATACGCCAGCGATTCGACCCCGGATTCCGCATTACCAAACCCGTGAATGCTGACCGCGAGGTAGGTGGTGGTTGTGGGATCGGCATTTACCGGATCCGGATGCGAAAACTGACGCTCAACATTGCCTGTCCAACCCCATTCGGCGAGGTTGGTTTCCGCGGGACGCCCGCCGCCGAGCGCGGCGACGACCTCCTCTTGCGTCCTCGTGGCATCGGCGGCACTGGTGAGGGCAACAGGCACTTGCTCGACCGCGGGGAGAAGGTCGATGAGTTGCGCCTCGGTGAGCGCGCCGTCACCGGAAAGATTCGGCGCCTCCTCCGGTTCATCGCTGGCAGGGGTTTCGCCACCGGTGGCGGGAGGCGCCTCGACAGGCGGTGTCTCGTCGGCGGCAGATGGTGTTTCCCCGGAAACGGCCTCGTCAGCAGTCGGTTCCATTGTGGCATCCGGATTCAGCGCCTGGGCCTCCGCTGTTTGATCGGACGCCGCCTGGGCCACGACCGTTTGATTTGCGCTGACCGTGGCGGCATCGTTGGCGACCTGGGTCTGGGCGGCCAACAAGTCGTCATTCCGGGTAGGAGCATCCTCGTCGCGAAGCAACAAAAAGCTGAAGAAGATAATGGCGCCAAGCAGCACCACGCTGAGACCACCGACGGCCGCCGCCACCAACTGACGCCGGCGCCGTTGACCGGGAGGGGCAAGATCGAGCGGACTATAGTCGTACTCGGTTCGAGGCGGGGCGATAAACGCTGTAGGGTCGGCTCCATCGGGGTACTCGCCCGGCGCAAACGCCTGCGTGGGATGGGGTTGCTGGGTTGGTTGACCCGATGGGGCGCGTGGTCGTTGCGGTCGTGGCTCCATGAAACGGTGGTCCCGGATCCTTTCTGCGATGAATTAGTGATTTCCACCACCCGGCACGCCGGAACGATAGGCCGTCGCGAGGGCGCGTTGAAGGATGCTTGCACGATTAGACATGCTTGAGGTGAATCGCAATCGGGGACAATGGCCGCAAAAAGCGACTGCACAGGCCGTCCGTTCGACGTTCCCCACCAGAGTATAACGGGCGCAGCGGTTCCGTTGCCGAAACCCCCTGACCCGGAAGGGCTCGTTGCAACAACGCGGCAGCGGCCGTCGCCGTTTCACGGGAGGATGGCGCGCCATCCGCGATGCCACGCGTGGGGAGCATCGGGAATGCCGCCTGGCGCTCACCTGCGCGTGTTCGCTCGATTCCGCTATGCGCGTGGAACTATTCACGATAGGCGATCCTTCCCTTGGCGAAGCTATGGGCACGACCGGCAAGGCGATGACGAATACCTCGTCTTCCCATATTCCTCGCCTGGCTTCGCGCCGCTGTTCAACATCGCGAGTCGTTGACGTGCGCGACCACCGGGTGCGAAATACGGAGACACGATCCAGTCGCCTTCGCACTGAAGCACAGCCGGGCAAAGCGACGACGCAGACCGCGCCATGCCGGGCCGGCAGTTGGGGCGGGCCGAGGCGTGTTCGCAATGCTGGGAGGTTGACGGCAAGAAGCCGGTTTACATTGCCTGGCCGTTGCGATAGAATATGGACTATGCAACTGCATAGTGGCGAGGTGGCACAGAATGCTCGATCGGTCCGGCCCCACCAACTCAGACGCGCCGCCAGTCTCATCGGATGATCTCGTCACCGGCGACTCTACCGCTACCTTCGATCGGCATGTCCGGGAACTGGCCCGGTTCTATATGACGAGCGATCTGCGCGCGGCCACGGGCCTCACCCGGACCCACCTCGACTTCTATTTGAGAGAGGGGGTAATCGTGCCGACAGCACGAACTGAGAGCGGTTACCTGCTCTTCGACGACATCGAACTGTCCGTTTTGCGTCAGGTGATCGCCTGGCGCCAGATGGGTGTGGGCGTTCGCGATATTCGGCTCCGGCTCGGGCGGGGCGCCGAGCACGATGAGGTTGGAGGAGGGCGTTGAACGACTTTCTCGCTCGTGCCTTTGGGGTCACGACTTTCGACGACGCCGTGGCGACGCCATGGGTTCATCGAAACCGCTCGACAAGGGAATCCGGGCACGTCGGTACGACAGGCGGTCGTTTGGCGAATGCCGGCGGGGTTTCCGCAATTGACCACGCCCAGTGATCGGATATGCGGCCACGATGGAGTCGTCATCGCTGGCGCCGGCCTCACCACCGGTTGCTTCAATCTACCAGGCCATCGGTCTCCACGACGATCCGTTTCCGCGCGACCCGGATGCGGGTGTCTTCGTGGAACTCGAATCGCAGATGCGTGTCCTCGCCGACATACGCGAGTGGCTCGATGCGCCGGTCTGTGAAGAGCCGGGTTTGGCGGTTGTAGCGGGCCCGAACGGCGCCGGCAAAACTCGCCTGCTCGGACGACTCGTGGCCTCGCTCGCCGACGCCGACCGCCTGATCGGGGTCGTTCCGGGAAACGGCTCGCGCCGATCCGATGCGCAATTGCTTCGCGAAAGCATTGTCGCGATCGGCGGCGCCCCGGGTGGGCGCACCGGACTTGAACTGACCACTGA
>JACCUV010000366.1 GCA_013698495.1 Chloroflexia bacterium | reverse complement strand
TTGATGCTTGTGACGACAGTTGGACAACGAATGCCTGGTCCACTGATCCATACGATCCACCCAATTCTGTGGTAGCATCGGCGGACAATTGAATACGGTTCAATCTGCCGGCCCGTGTAGCTCAGTGGATAGAGCGCCACCGTCCTAAGGTGGGCGTCGGGGGTTCGAGTCCCTCCGCGGGCGCCACAACCTGATAGACCGTTCCGCTGGCGGATAACGGTCAATCTGTTCGGAAAGGACGGATGTGGAGATGGAACTGCAGATACGCACCAACGGGACGAAACTGACCGACGGCATGCGCGATTTTATCGACCGCCGCATGTCGAAGCTCGATCGTCTCGCCGAGCACGTGATCGATGCGCATCTGGAACTCCGCACCGAAGAATCCCGCAAAGGAATCGGGATTACGATCGCTCAGTTGACCCTCCATACCGGCAGACACGTGCTCCGCGCCGAAGAACGCGACTCGGAAGCGGCCAAGGCGATCGATTCCGCAATCGACAAACTCATCACCCAGGTTCGCAAATACAACGACAAGAAGGTGAGCCGCAGAAAACGCGGGGGAGCGCCTTCGCAGCTGTCGGACGACTACGCACCGCAACACCTCGTGGAAGTCCCGGAAACTCAGGAGTCAACCGCCGATGGTGAGCCCGAAGAAAGCGGATTCGTTGTCCGCACAAAGCGGTTTGCGATGAAACCGATGCTGGTGGACGAGGCGATCGACCAATTGGAGCTCGTGGGTCACGACTTCTTCCTGTTCCGCAACGTCGACGAAGACCAACTCAACGTCCTCTATCGACGACGCGATGGCAGCTTTGGATTGCTGGCCCCCACGCCTGACTGACGACACTCGTGCCGACTTCCCGAGTAGCGAGCAAACGGCCACGCCCTGTGGCATGGCCGTGTCCGGCACTCGCAACCCGATCAGGTGTCTGAATCTACTTCCTGTCCTTCTGCTCCTTGTAAAACTTCTTGAGTTTGGGAACTGGTTTCGCGTCCTCCGCCTCGCGGCGCGCCCGAAACTCATCCGAGCGGATCTCCAATTCCTCTTCCAACTTGACAAAGTCGTTGTAGACCACCGGATCCGCATTCGCGACCGGAGATCGAATCAGCATGCGCACGAGTTGCAAGAGCGATCCGGCCGAGGCCGACTGGGCAGCCGGCAGCGATGCCCGCTGCTTGATCGTGTCGACCAGCTGAACCGACTTTGGGTCGGCTCCGTTCCGGGTCAAACGTCCCCGGATTTCCTCAAGTCCTTCACTGACATTCATTATTCCGCCATTTCGCGAGCGATCGGAGAGTACAGCCCGGGTAGTATAGGCCCACCCCCCGGCGCCCCGACTATGGGACAATGCGCCCAACTGCCGGGGCAATGCTCCCGATTCGACAATTCGGAGATTCCCGACGTGCACATTAACGTACCCAAAGCGATGACAATCGCCGGTTCCGATTCCGGCGGCGGCGCGGGCATTCAGGCAGACCTCAAAACCTTCTTTGCGCTTGGTGTCTATGGCTCGTCGGTCTTGACGGCGATCACGGCCCAGAACACGATCGAAGTCGCCGCCATTGCGGAGGTTCCCGACGAGGTGGTTATCGCCCAGATCGATACGGTTGCCGAGGACATCGGCGCCGTTGCCGTGAAAACCGGTATGTTGAGCAGCGCCTCGATCATTCAAAATGTCGCCGATCGCCTCGAGGCGTGGGGCATCCCGTGGCTGGTTGTCGATCCGGTGATGGTCTCGAAATCCGGCGCGACGCTCCTCAACCCGAACGCGGTCGATGCTCTCAAGCGAGATCTCCTGCCCCTGGCGTCGATTGTCACACCGAACATTCCGGAGGCGGAAATCCTCGCCGGGTTGTCGATTTCCAACAACGACGGGATTCGCGAAGCGGCGCGCCGCATCTACGCGCTCGGTCCGAAAATCGTCGTGGTCAAAGGTGGCCACCGCGACGGTCCCGCCGTCGACCTGGTGTTCGATGGCGCCCATTTCCTGCCAATCGAAGGCGAGCGAATCGACACCCGGAACACACACGGCACCGGTTGCACGTTCTCCGCCGCGATCGTGGCATTCCTGGCGCATGGGCTGCCACCGACCAAGTCGATTCAATTGGCGAAACGGTACCTTGAAGCTGCTCTGCGAACGTCAAACTCAATCGGCAAGGGTCATTCGCCCGTCAATCACGCGACACCTCTGCCCATCGAGATCACTGACGCCATTGCCGTGCGCCGGTGATGCAGGTTTCGGTTGAGCGACTGCGCCTCTACCTCGTGGCCGATCCCGACATCGCGTCTGGTGATCTTGTCGATTGCATTCGGTCTGCGATCGGTGGCGGTGCCACGTGCGTTCAGCTCCGCTGCAAAACCGCCACGGACCGACAACTTGCGCACCTGGCGCGGCGAGTGCTTGGGATTTGCGAACCGCACGGCATTCCGATGATTGTCAATGATCGGATCGACATCGCCCTGGCCGTCGGAGCCCACGGCGTTCACCTTGGAATTGACGATCTCTCCATCGAAGATGCGCGCCGGCTCGGTGGGCCAGAGTTCGCAATCGGCTATTCTCCCGAATCCGACTTTGACATCGCCCACGCGGCGGCCCAAGGCGCCACCTATCTTGGCATCGGCCCGTTTGCTTCAACCCGAACCAAGCTCGATGCCGGCAGTCCAATCGGGGCTACCGAGTTTGCCCGCCGGCGACGTTTGACGACGCTACCCGTCGTCGCGATCGGTGGCATCGGGGCCGGCAACGCCAGGGCCGCAATCGATGCCGGGGCGAACGGCGTCGCGGTCGCATCGGCAATCTCCGAATGCGCCGATCCGGCCGAGGCGGCGCGGCGCCTCTTCGAGGCTACCGCTCCAGACCAATCCTGAACGCATCGTCCAGCTCGGGGTCGTCGGCGGGGTCCCAAACACACGCCTCCAGCGCGACTACCCACTCGCTTTGAAACGGGACACCCTCGTCCAGCAGTAGGTCGCGCATGATCGCCGGCACCCCGAACGCGTGAGCTCCAGACAGATAGCCGACGCGGTTGACGACCCGATGCGCCGGCAAATCTGGCCCGTTTTCAAGATTGCTCATCGCCCAACCAATCATTCGCGCCGACCGAGGAGCTCCGAGCACCGTGGCGATCCGCCCGTAGGTCGTGACCTGGCCAAGCGGGATCCGCGCCACGACCACTGCGACGCGCTGCCGAAAGGTCCAGGAATGCGAGTCATCGCCGCCCATTCAACCAGCCTGCCCGGTTGTCGCATAGCGAACATCCAGTGGATTGCCTCGCCGACGTATACTCATGGGTGGAACCCGTGCGCCTGAATTCGACACGCGGTCGGCGCCAACATTTGGAGAATCCATTCAATGCGCTCATTTTTTACCCGCCTCCTGGGCGATTCCAACGACAAGGAAATCCGCGAATTCAACCCGATTGTGGAGGAAGTCAACGGGCTCGAAGCTCAATTTGAAGGATTCTCTCAAGACGACCTTCGTCAGTTGATGGCGGAAATTCGCGACGACTACAAGGAAGAATCGGACCTCGACGACTACCTGCCACAAGTATTCGCCGCCACCCGCGAAGCCGCCAAACGCACCAACGGCCAGCGACACTTCGATGTCCAACTCATGGGTGGCGTGGCCCTCCACGAAGGCAAAATCTCCGAAATGAAAACGGGCGAAGGCAAGACGCTAACTGCCACGCTCGCCGTTTCGCTTAATGCCCTCTCTGGCCG
>JACCUV010000357.1 GCA_013698495.1 Chloroflexia bacterium | reverse complement strand
ATCGCGAAACGCCACGTGATTTCCTATAATAGAGTCAGACGTGCTCCGCTGGCGTCGGTCCGGACAACTGTCAGGGACACATGTCGGGGACACGCTGTCGAGCAACGCTACGATGACATCGACGTTCACATGAGCCACGCGATGCATCCGGGCCCAGACACATGACGTTGCAAACCGCCATGCTGGCAGCGCTGATCGTTGTTGTCGGCGCCGCCCAATATGCGCTCTGCGTCCAGGCGATTCGCGACCTGGTGCGGCGTCCTCGCGTGCGCGGCGAAAACAAAGTGTTGTGGGCGATCGGCATTCTGTGCATCCCGATTGCGGGGGCGATTGTGTACAACTGGATGGGTCCCACCAGCTTCATCCACCGGCCCGTAGCGTCCACACTTCACACCTCGTTCACCGATGACGAATCGCGGTACGATCTCGACGGTCCCGCATCGAACGTCACTCCGATCTCGGCGGCCCGATCAGCCCGCCAACGACGAGATTTGATGGCTCCCCAATCCCCCCCATCGCGAACGGCCAAACCCGCCGCTGGCGCAAACCGGGTTGGCCGTACTGGCTCCTGATCACTATTCCGATTCCAGCCGATCGATGAATCCCCGACCAGACAACTGATGGAGGCTCATCCCTGCCCATGCGCTCCCGTACCGCAATTCTCCGCTCAACCGCATTCCTCCAGCACGACACCGGGGATCATCCGGAACGCGCTTCCCGCATGATCGCGATCGACTGCGAACTCGAGCGGCGCCAATTGCTGGGGAGTCGACCGACGGTCGCCTGCACGCCCGCCACCAACGACATCATCCTGCAAGTCCACAGCTCCGGAATGCTCGCACGCCTCGAATCCGTCGCCGCGGCCGGTGGCGGCTGGCTCGACTCGGATACCGTTGTCCGGCCGGAATCGCTCGATGTCGCCAGGATGGCGTCCGGGGCGGCGGTCAATGCGATCGACGCCATGATTGGCGGCCAGATCGACCGCGCGTTTGTCATTGCCCGTCCACCCGGGCATCACGCGACTGGCGCCACCTCGATGGGTTTCTGCCTGCTCAACACCGCCGCGATCGCCGCCACCCACGCCATCGCGTGCGGAACTGAGCGCGTCGTGATTCTCGACTGGGATGTCCACCATGGAAACGGGACGCAAGACATCTTCTATGGACGACGAGACGTGATGTATTGCTCGCTGCACCGGTCGCCGTTCTACCCTGGAACCGGCGCCAGCAATGAGATAGGCCTCGGCGAGGGCGCAGGGTTCACCGTGAACCTGCCCCTTCCGGCGGGGACAGGCGATGTAGGATTTCTCGATGCATTCCGGTCGACCGCGATTCCAGCCATCGAACAATTTGGGCCGCAACTCCTGATTGTCTCCGCCGGATACGACGCGCACGTTGACGACCCAATCGGCGGCATGGATGTGACCGAAGGTGGGTTTCGGGAACTGATGGCGGCGGCTGTCAATCTCGCCGATCGTCACAGCCAGGGAAGGTTGCTTGTCGTACTCGAAGGCGGCTATCGGGAATCGGTGCTGGCGCGGTGTGTCGCAGACGCGATCGAAATCCTCGATCGTGCCGCGACCAACGACTCGGGCCCCGTATCGTAGACGACAAAAGTCCAATGCCTTCTTCCATATAAAGGAAGTAGTTTCTCAGGCGGCGTATCCCGAGGTCGATCCCTGTGCCTTGACTCCTTGAGAACCAGCACGAAAGCACCGATCTCCCGTATCCTTACAGGCGCCACGCGATTCCGACCATGTCGGATAGTCCGCAACGCAACATCATCGAGCCAGGACCGACGCAATGCACGTGCATTCTCGGCAAATGGCGCCCGCTAACTACTACAACATGAGCCGCGTCCCGACATCACACGTGGGACATGTTCACAAGGACACACACGTATGGCCAATGCCGAACGATCCGATACGACAACACGGAACGACAACGCCTCCGGTGGACGTACCCCCGGTTCGGGACCGGCCGCCACCGTTGCCGCGTATCGACAGGACGACGATCGGCGCCGAGACGAAGCCCGTGTCGCCATTCTCCAGAACCAGGTCGACGAAATGCGGGCCGCCAATCGCGAACTCGCCAGCAGGCAGACGCACGATGAAGAAGCCATCAAGCAGAACGAGTCGCTCAGCGCCCAACTTCGCCTCGCGATCGAGCAGTTACGCCAGGAATCGCAGCAAACGTCGCAGGCTCGCGCTCTGGATGAGAACCGGACCCGCCAACTCATCCAGGAACTCGAGACCCGGATCGACGATGGCGTGCGTCCCGTCCGCTCGCTCCAGGCGCATGTCAGCGAGCTTCTCGAAACCTCCCGCCGCAAAGTCGACGACACCAGTCAAACCGATCAGCGCCTCGAAGAACTCGTCACCGTCATCGAACACCTCTCTGCTCTCGGCGATCGGACCAGCGCCGTTTCCCACGGCCTGCGCGATACGATCGACGGCGTGCGTTCCGAGGTCGAGGGCTTCCGCCGGGACATTATCCGCGCCGAAGACGCAATCAAGATTGTCGACCAGGAAGCGCGCCGCCGCAGCTCCGACGTCCAGGACATCGCCGAAGGCTACAGCGCCCGCCTCGACGAGCTGCGGGCGGACCTCGGCCACCTCTACGATTCGTTCGAGGACCAGCGACGCGGTCTCGTCCATGTCGATCCCACATTGGATGAGCTGCGGGCGGGTGAGCTGGCGCTCCGCCAGGACCAGGCCCGACTCCAATCTCAGGTCACCGAGCGGCACGCCTTGCTGACCGATATGCTTGACGATGCGCGACAGGAAAATGACGCTCGCTTCGAGCAGTTGCGCCAGATTTTCGAAGAGCGCCTCGATCGCCTGAACGAACGCCTTGAAGAAGCGAACGAACAGTATCGCGAATTGACGTACAAGGTCACCGATCTCAACGCCGCAATCGAGGAGCTTCGTCAGGTTGACGGCTCGCTGCACCGCGACTTGTGGTACCTCCACGAACAACGGGTTCGGGTTCGGCTTGAACAGGTTCAGGAAGAACTCGATGTCGCCACCGCCCAGCGCCGCGACGCCGATGCCGAGACCCAGATCGGCATGGGAAACCGCTACCGGCGACGACGGCAGGGCAACGAGATAGCGGAATCGTGATGTTGAGCGTCGCTAACACCTGCACGCGCTGGCGTCGAGTATTTGTGCATTCATTCCCAATCTCCGCAGGCTGAATGTGCCCCACTGGCATGGTCATGGCCCAGATGGCCCGAGTGGACGACGCGGCCAGTCAAAACTCCTGTACGTTCATGCCCGGCGGTCACAATCCGTCGAGTGAAAATTGGCGCAACCGCACAGGAATCGGGTCCGATCGTATATCAAAAAAGTTCCGGGTCCGATACTGTCGACAGGGAGACACCGGCGTCTTTTCCGGTCACTACGCCGTCGGTTTTCCGGGTTTCGACATGGGACTGAGTGTCCCACATTCGACTCCGGGCAATCTGTCGTCGCCTCGACTGCGAACCGCGTTCCTTGACACTGAAAATTCACTTTGTTACGGTCATCTTGTCCTGAGGGATTCAGCACTTGGCGGCGCCAAACTCATTGGCTGGGCAAAGGCGTCCGCACATGGGCTGAAGTGGGGTAGAAACGCATTGCACGGCGCGAGAATTC
>JACCUV010000350.1 GCA_013698495.1 Chloroflexia bacterium | reverse complement strand
GCGTCGGTGTGATTGGTTGCGGAGCCGGTTTGTTTCATCTCGAGGGATACGCCACCGAACCTCGAGTCGAGGTCGTCGCCCTCGCCGGGCTCGCCACCGATCGCTGCGAGATGCTCGCGAAGCGATTCGATGTTCCCCGGATTTATCGCGACTATCAGGATTTGCTCGCCCAGCACGATATTGACGCCGTCAGCATCGCCGTCCCCAACTTCCTGCACATGCCGGTCGCCGTCGCCGCGCTGGAAGCCGGAAAGCACGTCCTGATCGAGAAGCCGCTTGCCCGCCACACCGATGAAGGCAAACTGATTGTCGAAGCAGCCGAGCGCAACAGCAGAATCCTGGCCGTTTCGTTCCAGCGTCGCACCCGTCACGATGTTGAAATCGTGAAGGGCCAGATCGAGTCGGGCGCGCTGGGGCGCGTCTACTACGCCAAGGCATACTGGATGCGCCGATCCGGCATTCCGGGATTGGGAAGCTGGTTCACCTCGAAGGAGGCCGCCGGCGGCGGCCCGTTGATCGACCTCGGCGTGCACGTCCTCGACATGGCGTTGTACATGCTCGGGAACCCGACCGTGACAACGGTCAGCGCCGCGACCTACTCCGAGATCGGCCCGCGCGGTCGCGGCAATTGGGTTGGGCGACGATCGAGCCAATCGTCCGACGATCCCGTCAGCTATGAGGTCGAAGATCTGGCCACCGCCTTCCTCCGCTTCGAGGACGGCGGAACGCTCCTGCTCGAGGCATCCTGGGCTTCGTTCACCGAGATGGACGACGACTTCGGTGTTCAGTTCTACGGCAGCGAAGGCGGGGCCAGGATTCACTCGAAGAAATACGCCGATGTCGACACGCTCGATCTCTTTTCGGAAATCGGCGACACCACCTCCGACAGCCATCCTCGGCTCGTTTCCAGGCCCGGACACGCCGAAATCATCAAGGGATTTGTGGACGGCATTCTCGACGGCGCTCCGGTGACGCCGGACGGTCTGGAAGGACTCGACCGGGTCCGCCTGATCGACGCCATTTACAAGTCGGCGGAGTTGGGCCGCGAAATCGAAGTTTCCGAAGTCGGGTGACAACTGTCCTCAGGTCGTGCAGGATGCCCGCTCAAGCGTCGGTCCACTATGACGCCAGGTAGTGGCCGATCTTGTGTCGGCCAACGAATGTGCGCCGAGAGATGGCGCAAATAAACACCGCAAGGAGAACATCCCCACATGACCAATCCCGTCCGCGTCACTGTCTGGAACGAATTCCAGCACGAGTTGGAAGACGAGGCCATCGGTTCGATCTATCCCAACGGCATCCACGGCGCGATCGCCGAGGGCCTGCAAGCAGCCGGCGGGTTTGAGGTGCGCACCGCGACACTCATGGAGCCGGAACACGGCCTCACCGCCGAGGTCGTCGCCAACACCGACGTCTTCGTCTGGTGGGGACACAAGGCCCACGGCCAGGTCGAGGAGGCGATCGTCGACCGCGTTCACAAGCGGGTGCTCGACGGCGCCGGCCTGATCGTGCTCCACTCCGGGCACTTCTCGAAAATCTTCAAGCGCCTGATGGGCACGACCTGCGACCTCAAGTGGCGCGAAGCGGATGAGAAGGAACGCCTCTGGGTGGTATCACCGGGTCACCCGATCGTCGATGGCATCGGTGAGTACATCGAACTCGAGCAGGAGGAGATGTACGGTGAGCACTTCGACATCCCGCAACCAGACGACCTGATTTTCGTCAGTTGGTTCCAGGGCGGCGAGGTCTTCCGCAGCGGCGCGGCTTACAATCGTGGCGCCGGCAAGGTGTTCTACTTCCGGCCGGGGCACGAGACGTACCCTACCTACTTCAACGAGGACATTCGCAAGGTCATCGCGAATGCGGCCAATTGGGCGTCGCCGGTCGATCGCCCGGGCCGCGTCACCGGCAACTACGATCCGCTCGAGGATCTCCCGTGGTACGACAAGAAGCACGCCGTAACCGAGCAGTTCGGCGACGCCAGTTTGCGTTAGTTTGTGATTCCGCTCTACAAAGCGGCGAATGGCGATCGATATGAGTAGGGGTCAACCTCCGTGTTGACCCAGGACTAGCGGCGGCCCGCGACCGGACGCACACACGGATCGACCGCTGCCGGCGGGCGCAGTCGAAGGAGCCGGTCGAGCCTGGTTCGCCCCTGCCCGCGTCGGTGTATCGGACGCCGAGTGGGCCATTGTTTCGCGGTGCTTGACACCCGTCCACGGTGTCAGCACACTACAGCGCAAGTATGCAAGGAGAATATGCGCACTCGGAGAAACGCTTGCGGCGGGATGGCTCCACCCATCCTCTACCTGGCTTTTCGCGCTGGCCTGTTCAGGGCATTCGCTTCGTCACGTGACGTACCTGTGGAGGACCGAATGAAACGTTCGATGCCGCGCGTGTTGCAATCGACTCATTCTCGCCGGGAGGTGAGCCGGCAAGCGGCCGCCCTGAGTCTTTCGTTGCCTGTCCTGGGCGGACTGGCAGGCCTGGGGTACACAGGGGCATACGCGCAGGATGGCGGCGCCGTCAACCTGGCCTCAAACGCCAGCGATCCCGCG
>JACCUV010000314.1 GCA_013698495.1 Chloroflexia bacterium | reverse complement strand
GTCGAATGGATCCGGGAGTTGTGCCTCGAACCGCGCTCGCGCGAAGTAGACGGCAACGGTGTCTCCGCCGTTATCGGGAGCCTCGTATCGGTGTCTCGCGAGCGGGATGCCCGTATGGATTGAGTGGGCGATGCATGTCATCGCCAAAGAGGGTGGCACCGCGGAACGGCTACAGGCCTCCGTCCCTTGTGGATGGAGGTTTTTTTGTGGCCGTTTTTTGTGGCCGCCAGGAAGGACAGTGGCAAAGATGGTTGCACAAGCAGTCCGCGCAACGCCTGCACATGGACATGACACCGTGCCAAGCCTGGAAGAATTGCGCTTGCACTTGACCTCGATCGAGCCGGGAACACGGGCCATTCCGATCTATCGCGAGATTCTCGCCGATCTCGAAACTCCGGTGTCGGCGTACCTGAAGATCAGCAAAGGCCTCAACCTGCCTGGCTTCATGCTCGAATCGGTCGAGGGTGGAATCAGGATCGCCCGCTACTCGTTTATTGGTGTCAATCCGGTGTCGACGCTGACACTGCGAGACGGTCGTCTTAGCAACCAGAGCGCCGACGGCTCGGTTGAATCGACTTACGACGATCCCCTCGCCGCGCTGGCCGATGTTCTCGCCAACTACCGGACCAGCAAGCACGATTTGTTGCCAAGCTTGACCGGTGGTGCGATCGGGTATCTCTCATACGACGCGATCCGCCACTTCGAGCCGAGGGTTGGGCTTGCTCCAGGAACGGGCTTGGGATTCCCGGACGCCCAGTTCCAAATCGCCGAATCGCTGGTTGTGTTCGATCATCTCGAACGGGTTATGAAAGTTGTTTCGCACGTCGCCGTCGGCGGCTCGGAATCACTTGAGGCGGCCTACGAACGGGCGGTAGCGCGCATCGACGAGCTCACCGCGACCTTGAATGGCGACATCCGGTCATACCCCATGCGTCACGGTCGTTCCACCCAGCCGGTGTCCGACCGGTTCCAGCCGAACACGTCATTCGAGCGGTACCACGACATCGTGAACAAGGCCAAGGAATACATCCACGATGGCGATATCTTTCAGGTAGTGCTTTCCCAACGCATCGACATCGCAACCGACGCCCATCCCTTCACGCTGTACCGCGCCTTGCGCATGATCAACCCTTCGCCATACATGTTCTTTCTTGACTTTGGCGACCACCAGATTGTCGGCGCCTCTCCAGAATTGCTGGTTCGCCTCGAAGACGGGGTCGTCACGAATCACCCGATCGCGGGCACGCGTCCGCGCGGCCAAACCGTGCGGGAAGACGACCAGCACGCGATCGACCTGATGGCCGATGAGAAGGAACTCGCGGAACACATCATGCTCGTCGATCTCGGCCGGAACGATGTCGGTCGCGTCTCGAAGCCGGGTTCGGTCCATGTGCCGAAGTTGATGGAAATCGAACGTTTTTCCCACGTCATGCACATCGTCAGCAATGTCGAGGGCCAGATTGCCGATGGACTGGACAACATGGCCGCGCTCAGATCCTGTTTTCCGGCTGGCACCGTCTCAGGCGCTCCCAAGATCCGAGCCATGGAGATCATTGCCGAACTGGAATCGGATCGGCGAGGTGTCTATTCGGGAGCCGTGGGGTACTTCGACTTTGCGGGCGGAATGGACACCTGCATCGCCCTGCGGACGATGGTGGTCAAGGATGGTGTCGCCTCGCTGCAGGCGGGAGGCGGCATCGTCGCCGACAGTACGCCGGACGGCGAGTACGCCGAAAGCTTCCATAAAATGCGGGCGTTGGTCCGCGCGATCGAACGCGCCGAGCAAATTGAAGCATCCGCGCAGAGCGTGGCGGAAAGGACCCGATTGTGATTTTCCTCCTCGATAATTACGACTCGTTCACATTCAATCTCTATCAGGCCCTCGCCGGATTGGGTGCCGAAGTCGACGTCGTCCGCAACGATCAGGTCACTACCGAGGAAATTTTGGAGCGGATGGACGAGATCGATGGCGTCGTCGTTTCGCCGGGACCGTGCACGCCGAGCGAAGCTGGCATTGCCGTCGACCTGATCCAGCAATTCGCCGGCAAGAAACCCATCCTCGGCGTCTGTCTCGGCCACCAATCGATTGGCGCCGCGTTTGGCGCCGAGATTGTCCACGCTCCGGAACTGATGCACGGCAAGACATCGATGATCGAACACGATGGAACCGGCATATACGAGGGACTTCCCAATCCGTTCGTCGCCACGCGATACCATTCGTTGATTATCGAACCGGATTCGATACCGGACGACTTCGAAGTCACCGCCCATGCGGACGATGGTGTGGTGATGGGGGTGCGGCATCGATCGATGCCGATCGATGGCGTCCAGTTCCACCCCGAGTCGATCCTGACCACATCCGGTAAGGATTTGCTCGCCAACTTCCTGCGAAGCTGCGGCACGACACCCGACACCGGCATCCAGGCCCGCGTTCTCGGTTACTAGCTGAGACTACCCGTCAAGACATGCAACTGGTAGTGGCCGGTTTTGTGCCGGCCAACTGATGGGGGCGGCAAAAGTCGTCGTGAACGGTCCGTTCAATCCGCCAGTCCGCATCCAGGTACTTCAGGGAGGTCCAGTTCAATGGCGATGCCGGTTGAACCTTTCAATAAGCGGAGAGGCTCTCTATGGATAAGGCGCAAACGTTCGACATTCGGGAAACCATCCGGCTCGTCGTCGAAAGACACGAACTCACGCTCGAACAATCGACGGCGGCGATGAACGCGATCATGGGTGGCGATGTTCCCGGATCGCAAATCGCCGCGCTCGTCACGGCATTGAGAATGAAGGGCGAAACCGTCTCCGAGATCGCCGGCTTCGCCAAAGCGATGCGCGAGCACTCGTTGAAGGTGCATGCTGACTCGGTGATCACACCCTTGCGCGATACCTGCGGGACAGGCGGCGACCATTCCAACACCTTCAACATCTCAACCACGGCCACATTCGCGATCGCGGCGGCGGGTATACGTATCGCCAAGCACGGGAACCGCGCCGCCAGCAGCCTCTGTGGATCGGCCGATCTGCTCGAAGGATTGGGAGTCGAGGTTGAATTGACCGCCGACGAAGTGGCGAAGTCGATCGACGAAGTCGGCATCGGGTTTATGTTTGCCCCGGCCTTTCACCCGGCAATGCGTTTCGTGGGACCTGCCCGTCGAGAAATCGGGATTCGAACTGTCTTCAACGTGCTCGGACCGTTGACCAACCCGGCGGGCGCCGGTCACCAACTGATCGGAGTCGGCCATCCCGACATTGCGCAAAAGCTCGCCCAGGTGTTGGCGCTGCACGGTAGCACCAGGGCGGTGCTTGTTCACTCCGAAGAAGGACTGGACGAGATCGGAGTCTCTGGCGTCAGTGCGATCACCGAGTGGAGCCGGGCAACTGGCGAGATCAGGGAATTTGAGGTGAGTCCGGAAGAATTCGGGTTGGTGAGAGGCTCCTCGTCCGATCTCAGGGGTGGCGATGTGGCGGACAATGTGGCGATCACCCGTTCGATCCTTGGCGGCGAACAGGGACCGCGGCGCACCGTGACGCTGATGAACGCTGGCGCCGGGATCTACGCCGCCGAAGGCGCCGGCTCGATCGCCGAGGGAATCGCGATCGCCGCGGAAGCGATTGACTCCGGGATGGCGTTGACCAGGCTGGAGAGCCTGGTGGCGTACACGCAGCAGTTGACCAGGGATCGAGTGGAGGTGGTGGCATGAACTCGTCGACCGAAACCGGAACTGTGCTCGATCAGATCGTCGCCCAAACCAGGATCGACGTCGAGCGACGAAAACAACAGGTGTCCCGCGACGATCTCTACAAGCAACTCGACCGCTATCCCGATTCGGTCGATTTCCGATCTGCGCTTGACCGTGACACGGTGACCGTGATTGCCGAGATCAAGCGGGCCTCCCCTTCCAGAGGGCGATTTCCGGTGGAGGTCGATCCGGCTGATGTGGCACGGGCTTATGCCACTGGTGGCGCGGCCGCGATCTCCTGCCTTACCGATGAACCGTTTTTCCAGGGGTCGTTGCGCGATCTCAAAAAGGTCTCCGCGGTCACGGAGAGTCTCGCTGATCCGATCCCGGTCCTGCGTAAAGACTTCATCATCGATCTGTACCAGGTTGACGAGGCCCGGGTCAATGGCGCCAGTTGCATCCTGCTCATCGTCGCCTGCCTTGACGAAATGCTTTTTCGGGAACTCAGTTTCTACGCCTGGACGCTGGGACTGAGCGTGTTGGTTGAAGTCCACGACCGTCACGAGTTGGAACGGGCGCTGGCCCTGGGAGCAAAGATCATTGGCATCAACAATCGGAACCTCAAGACGCTTGACGTCGACCTCGATGTCACGACGTCGCTGGCGCCCTTCGTTCCACCCGACGTGGTGCTGGTGGGCGAGAGCGGAATTTCGAGTCGTGAGCACATCGAGACGATGGCCCGCGCCGGTGTCGACGCGGTACTGGTCGGAGAGTCGCTGATCGTGCAGGAGGATAGGGCCGCCGCGGTGCGAGCGTTGACTGGCGTGCGGAAAACCCGCCGTGAATGAGTCGAAACCGCCGCAAATCAAGATTTGTGGACTTGGCGATCCTTACGCCGCGCGGGTCGCGGTCGAGTCAGGCGCCACAGCCCTGGGATTTATGCTGGCCGAATCTCGGCGGAAGGCAAGTCCTGACGCAATTTCAGCGATCCTCGAAGAACTTCCTGTTTCACGACCGCCCGCAGTGGGTGTGTTCGTGAACGAGCCAGCCGAACACATAGCCGCTGTTGTGAGTGCGACCGGATTGGACGTGATTCAACTCTCAGGAGATGAAGCGCCTGACATCCTTGAAAACATTTCGGTTCCCGTCTGGAAGGCATTGCGCTTTACGATGGGAACAACGTTCGGCGCCGCTTGCCAGCTCATCGAACCATGGCTCACTCACCATAATCCAGTTGCGGCAGTCCTGATTGATGCGGCAGTCGTTGGGCGCTACGGCGGTTCTGGTCAACGCGCCGACTGGAACCTTGCGGCGCGACTCGCCGAGCGCTATCCGGTGATCCTTGCCGGGGGCCTGGACGCCGACAACGTCGCCGATGCTATCCGAACCGTGCGCCCGATCGGCGTCGATGTCAGTAGCGGCGTCGAGGTGGATGGCATCAAGGACCACGCCAGCATCCGCAACTTCATCGCCGCAAGCCAACAGGGGTTCGCGAACCTGGTGTGACGGTGGACATTCATTCGTCGACGAACAGCGGCGCGGTGGCTGGTGTGTCGCCAAACCCGCAGACCCAATTCAACGCGCGCAAGCGAATCTCGGACTGACTGGCGATCTCGTCGAGCGTGTCGTCGTCGAGATCGGAGAAGGGTGTGCCGTCCTCAAGTATCAGGTCAACGTCGTTGTGCCCAAGCAATTCCTGGCCCTGGAGTTCGCGAATCGTGTCACGCAATGCTTTCCGGTCCTCGTCGAGGTCGGACTCCTCGGTGAAAAGGTGGCAGCGCCAATGCAGAAGCTCCCAGCGCTCCCGTTCCGCGGCCAGGGTTTCGTCCGATCGGACCCGGATGCCCTTCAGCACATTGCGGATCGGTGTCCAGGGCCGGGGGGACCAGGCAATCGTTCGTTGCTCCGCATCGCCATTGGTGACGATCGGAAGTCTCAACTCACTCTCCACTCGAGTGCACCAGGCGATCGACGAGGCGACGACAAGCGCATCCTCGCAGCGATCGAGCTGGTCGGGGTTGAGCGAATCGAGCGGCGCCTCAAGGATCGCGAGTTGATCGGCGGTCAGCCAGGAGGTCAATTCAAGTTTTGCCCAAGCGTCCAGCTCGAACCGATCCGTTTCGCGCTCGAAACCATCGGTATCGGGGTCGCTTTCAATGAGACCGCGACGCCCGATCGCAACGTGCGCCGTCAATTGCCCGATCAATTCGGCCACGGGCCACGGTTGGATGTCGATGTAGTCGTCTCGATCGTCGTTCAAGGTTCATCTCCGAAGTAATTGTTACTCGACCGCGGCGTGCAATAGAGCAGTCGATGTTCGACTGTACTTCAATCCTGATGCTCTTCGTCGAATGTTCCAGCTCCCGGCTACTATTTTTTTGGCGCTTCAGGGTCCATACTGCGATGGTGGATCGTTCACCAGGCGCGAGCATGAACGGCATTGGGGCCAGCGCTATTGAGCGTCTTCTCGATTTGCAGCTCACATCCATTACCGGGTCCCCGGTTTTCAGTCGAGTTAGCCAAAACACACGTCACGTGCCGGCATCACCGCAGCTCCTAGCCGTCTCGCGTGGATTCGGCAGCGTGGCGACTCAGTGGCGCGAACCGGATGGAGGGAATCTCCAATGGCATATTCAGGCGCAACGACAATCCAGGGACCAAGTCGGGGATCGGCTA
>JACCUV010000200.1 GCA_013698495.1 Chloroflexia bacterium | reverse complement strand
GTTCGACCTCGTTCATTTCCCCAAAACTACGGGAACTCGATCGCGCGCTGGATCTGGCGACGCGCCTGGCGCTCCGATGCGTAGTCCTCGTACGGCACATCCTGCGAAAGAATCAGGACCGATTCGCCTTCCTCGATGTGCTGGCAGCGGATGTAGTGCGCCCAGCGCTCGCCATCGTCGCCGGTGTAGGTGAAGAGGGCGTAGGCGCCACGATCGTCCGCGCCCTGGAACGGGTCGCCGCTGGAGGTCGCGTCCAGGCGGAGATCGGCGTAGGCGGGGTCGTCGTCGAGCAGGTTACGGGCGAACGCGATGCACGCCTCGGGATCGCCACCGAAGGCGTCGGTGGCGTGGATCGTGACGACACTGAGGCCATTGCTCACGACCAGGAACTCGTCCCCGCCGTCGATCGTGACATCCTCGACAGTCCAGTCGACGGGGACCTCGACCGTGAACCCGAACGACTCGCTGACAAAAGTGTTGCCATCCAAACCGGTCTCGCCATTCGGTTCCTCGGTAGCCTCGACCTCGGGTGTGGCGCCCGGGGCATCGAAATCGGGCAGCGCGGGATCCGCTTCCTCCACAGGGTCGGAACCATTCGGCATCTCGATGTTGTTCGTGACCTCAAGCACAGCGTCAATATGCTCTTCGTAGAGGTCCGGCGTCGTGGAGGCCAGGATTGCGAGGGTCGTCTCGCCCGTGATCAGGGCGCGGCATTCGATGTAGTCCACAAGTTCGACCTCAACCTCGCCGTCGCCGTCGCCGATGTAGGTCAGCGTGAAAACGCCGTAGGCAAGGTTGTCGCCGCTACTGGCGATCGGTTCGCCATCGGCGTCGACGGCTGGCTCCCAATCGCGGATATTCGGATCTTCCGTGCCGAAGTAGGCTGACTCGCCTTCGAGGCAGACCTCAGGATCGCCGTCGTAAAAATTGCCGGAAATGATGTTCAGCCCGCCGGTTTCGCCGCTAAGTTGCAATTCGTTGAACTCGTTTGAACCGGTGCTGGCTGTGGCTGTCCACGCGCCTTCATCCCAGCTCACGCCGAAGTCGTGGTCGGGACTCGTGTACGAATCGCCGTCGATTCCGGCCGCGTCGGGTTCGTCGGACGGGTCATCCTCGTCGTCGACGATTGGGTCATCGGCGGAATCGTCCGCCGGAGCGTCTTCGGTCGGGCCGGCCAGTTCTCCGCTGAAGACGGGGGAGCCATTGAGCGTGACCCCGCCCTGGGCGGCGCCCAACGCCGCATCGTAGTCGGCCTCCCGAGCTCGCAGCGAGACCACGACGACGACATCGTCGATGGTGTGCGCCTCGACCATGAACCGATCGCGATCGGCGGTCATTTCAATAGAAGGAACATCGCCATCGCGGTCCTCGGCGACGATCCCTACGACCTCCGAATTCCCCGTCAGCAACTCGATCGCCTCATCGAGGAATTCGCTGGCCGAGACGTCATCGGATTGGCCGGCAACCCGAATCTGGCCATCGTTGTTGGAGAGGATCATGACGTCGAGCCCGCTCTCGTCCGACGTCTCGGCCCGTTCGCGGGCGGCCCAATCGTCGTTCCACTCGACGACATACCCGAACTGTGGGCTTGAGTACGCGTTATTCCCGGATTGCCAGGCGCGCGGCTCAGGAGCGGCCGCCGGCATTGTGGCCGTTGAACCCAATGCGGGAATGAGCACCAGGAACAAGGCGATCGCGCCTCCGGTCAGTCGCTGGAATCGCAAGCGCATGGACAGTCCTTCTTTCCGTGGCGTGGGGCCGATCGGGGACACGCAAGGTGGAGAGCGGTTCGGGCGCCAGTCCCGGCGCCAGGATTCCGCCAACATACATGTCGGATTGCTTCCACCATTGTACGCGGCGCGCACCGGCCCGACCCCGTCGCAAGGAGAACGTGTCGCATGTCCGGAGTGTTCCCGCTTCAGTTTGGGGAGATATCCCGCGGATGGTCCGGTATGTTGCTCGATAGGGCCGTCCGCTTCCGGGATTCGGAGGGGCGAACCAACGAGCCATGAACAGGAACTCCAGCGTCGGCAGGTGGCTAGCGGGAGCCTGCCCTGAGCTTGTCGAATGGGTTCGCCCGCTGGCAATGTCTAACCCCCTGACGACTGCCACCTCTTCGGGAGCCTTCGGGAGTTCCAGGTTCAATCGATGCCCCATTGTGCACAGTCGATTTAATCGGTCCCTCGGTGTCAGTCCTCGTGTGAGCCGTCGGAGACGGAGACGGAGAACGTGATTTACATTTCATGGAGGAGCCAATGTAGGGATATCGAGAGACGCTCCATCGAGTTCCCCCAACAGGACTTGACCCCAAAAACAAATAGTGGCAGTTCGGCCAGCGCGGTTGTGGCGAACTTGGGCGGGAGGACATGCACGGGCCAGATCCTGGATGTCCAGATGAACTTCAGGGCCCGTTACTCCTCCCCTACGAATTCCGCCAGCCTGAGCAGCAGCATCCACACCAGAAATTAAACCGCACCAGGCGACGGAAACAACACGGTGTCGTCCTCTGCCGCGGCGATCGCGACCCTGCCTGCAAATGCCGTATTCTGCCCCCTCAAAATCGCTCGTGCATACGTATGCTCCAATCGCACTACCCGATCACGTACGTAGCCCCGCGGCTCGAATCCCACTTAAGCCCCAAAATATCGGTAATCTCACCGATGGAACCCGCCTCTTGAAAGATCACAATATGCGTACACCATCGATCCGGCCGCGGGGTTGCGCGTGGCCGGAACTCCCCGGAATTGGAGAGGTAAACGCATGTTTGCATTCCATCGCGTTTCACAACCGGCTACGCGGCGCTCGTACCTGATGGTCTTCGCCCTGGCGCTGATTCTGTGGGCCCCGCTGGGCGAGCAGATCGCCCTGGCCAAACAGGACGATCAGACGCCAGCGGCGGAAGAGGTTGAGGATCCGGCCCCGGAGCCGACCCCCACCGCCGAAGTCCCCCTCGACGTCGTCGAGGATCCCGTACTGCCCACCGAGGTCGCGCCTGACATCGCCTCCACCGAGCCCCCGGCGCCGGAAACGCATCGGCTCACGATCAGCGTCTACCGCTGCGACCACCCCGAGTTCGATCCGCACTTCTCCGAGAACATCCAGATGGTGTTCGATCAGTGCACGGGTACGGGATTCGGAACATTCACAGCGATCGGCGGCCCGACGGAACTAACCCAAGCGGGGAGCGCGCTGGAATTCGAGATTTTCGAGAACCTCGCCATCATCGAAACCCTCCAGCCCGGTTACGACAACGCCATCGCCAACTGCTTCCTCTACGACCTTAACGGCAATCTCGCCGACCAGATCGGTCCCGGCGAGACCAGCAGCGGCGCCTGGAAGGTGGGGGGCACAAGGGGTGATGTGCACTGCGACTGGTACCAGGTCGACCGCGGTATCGGCAATGTCTATGTTGTGAACATGGCCTGTCCCGGAAGCGCGCTCGGTTTCCCCGCGCCAACCCAGAGCGAGCTGGCGGCGATCTGTAACCTGCCAGCCGGGCAGAAACAATTCTTCGTCGAGCATGGCGCCGGGCTGACACGCATGGGCGTCACCGGCGGAGAGTTCAATGATGTCCTGCTCGAGGCGATTCAGACCGGGCCGATCGAGATTTGGCTCGACGATCCCGGCGCCTTCGAGTCGGCGCGGGTGTTCTGCCAGGTCAACACGCTGGAGGGTGTCGAGATTTCCCCGTTCGCCGAGGTAGC
>JACCUV010000295.1 GCA_013698495.1 Chloroflexia bacterium | reverse complement strand
ATGTATTCGAAAGCGACGGTCGCCGATCTGGCGCCGCCGGGGGTGATGGCGGATGAGCGGATGTCCGACGACGACCTCGCCTCGTTTGGGTATGGCGGGTTGCTCGATCGCGACATGGGCTGGCGCTTTCCGAACTACGGCGTCGACACCGTCGACGAGCCGGATGAGGTTTGACGATCCGCTCGTCCCGTGTGAGGCGTCTGGCAGCTCGGTGGATCCGCCGCGCGCTCGAGTCCGGGCATAGTCATTTTCGTGTTTTCCACCCCAAGGCGAACAATCGCCGTTATCGCACAACCACTGGTCCGCTGGCACTGCGGGACGATACACGTGGTCGACCCTTCTACGAGTCGGTCGGATCGAAGCGCAGGTCGCCTTCGTAGAGACGGCGGATGATCGATTCGGCCGATGGCTCCTCGATCCGGATGTCGGTCACCGCCAGTAACGGCGCGAGGTCGCGAATTAACTCGCCGGACGTGTCCTCGCGGCTGTCGAAGGTCACGGTCACCAGGGTCGGCTCCGGTTGGGTGGCGACGGCGCCTGTTCGCATCGCCAGCGCCCGGGATGCCGTTTCCAGCGCCGAAGGATCTGGCTCGGTCAAGGTCAGGTGCAGCGCTCGTTCCCATCCGAACCGGGCGGTCACCTCGTTCAGCGCCCCGTCATAGACGATCTTGCCTTTGTCGATCATGACCATGCGGTCGCACAACTCCTCGATGTCGCCGAGGTCGTGCGAGGTCAGCATCACGGTCAACCCTCGCTCGCGGTGCATGTACCGGATGAACTGGCGGAAGCGAGCCTTGACCGAGACATCGAGCCCGATTGTCGGTTCGTCGAGGTAGAGAATCGGCGGGCGGTGGAGCAACGAGGCCGCCAGATCGCAGCGCATTCGCTGGCCCAGCGAAAGCTGGCGAGCCGGGACCTTCAACAGCGGCTCGAGTTCGAGCACGTCGTTCAGTTCGCCAAACGAGGCCGCGAACCGGTCTTCCGTAATTTCGTAGATGTCGCCGAGCAACCGGAACGACTCGATCACCGGGATATCCCACCACATCTGCGAGCGCTGCCCGAATACGACCCCGATGTTGCGCGCGTTCTCGATCCGGTTCTCGAACGGCGTCAATCCGCTGACAGTTACTGTTCCCGAAGTTGGCACAAGAATTCCGGTCAAGAGCTTTACGGTCGTCGACTTCCCCGCGCCGTTGGGACCGACATAAGCCACGCTTTCGCCCGGTAGAATCGAGAGGTTGACGTCTTCGACAGCGTTGACGTCCGCGAACCTGGGCCGGAACAGGTGGCGCACCGCGCCCTTCAATCCAGGTTCCTTCATGGGTCGCCGGAACTGTTTGGTGAGGCCGCGGACTTCGATGATCGGCGTGGTGGCGGTGGGATGCGCGCTCAATGTCCAACTCCCTGATAGCGATTGAGCCCAATTTTCCACAGCCGGGATGTGAGCAAGACAACGACGATCGTGACCAGCGGCGAGGCGAGTCCTAGCCATGTCCACGCTGTTTCCTTGTCGAGCAGGACGACGGCCGGGAAGTAACTGATGAAGGCGTACGGCGCGACCACGGTGATCAAGACCTTGATCGCGTTGTGGTAGATGTCGAGCGGGAACTTGGCGAAGTCGATAAGCATCGCATAAGCGGTGGGAATCGCGCTTTGGGCCGATGGCTCCCAGAACCCGATCAGGTTGACCAGGAAGTTAATAGCGCAGAGCATGATCCAGCTCGAAATCACGATTGCGACGAAGAAGGCTGCCTTCCACCACGTCCAGTCGAGATCGGAGCGACTCGCTCCCAGCCAGAAGGCGACGGTCCCGAGTGTGAGTTGGCCAACACCGTGGATGCTGGCGAGCATCGTCGCCACCTGCAGCGCTGGCGAAACGGGCCGCACCAGCACGCGATCGAACTCACCCTTGTTGAGCATCATCCGCAGTATCCAGGGTCCGTCGCAGAACAGCTCGGTCAGGCCGCGCGGGATCAGGGCCAAACCGTAGAGGATCGCCACTTCCCAGGCCGACCAGCCAGCGATCTCGTTGATTTGCCCGAAGAGGGCGACCACGAACACCAGGCCCGCGCCATGCATCAGCGAAGCCCCAAGAATCCCGATCCAGAAATCGGCGCGGTACTCCACCGCTGTCCGCAACTGGATCAGTTGCAGCTTCAGGTAGAGCCGCGCGTTTCTCCTCACCTCTCAGCCCCCCTGGATTTCAACGGCGTTGAAGGCCGCCTTCCACGCCCAATCCGAAAACACCCAGAGCACCGCCAGCCATCCAACTTGCAACGCCAGCAGCCCCACCAGGTCCCAGCCTTGAGACTTGCCAAGATAGATTTGCAGAGGGGTGGATACAATGCCGCGCAGCGGCAGTACTTCGGCGACAAGACGCAGCCAATCCGGCATCATCGCGATCGGAATCAGCGTTCCCGAGAGGATGCTTATCACCGACTGCTGCGCCCACATCAACCCCACCGAACTCAGCGTCCAGAAGCAAAGCAAGGAGACGAGGAAAATGCAAAGCGCCTTGATCAGGAACCCGACCAACACGGCGAACACAAACAGGATGGCGGCCCTGACCGAGTCGGGCGGCTGCATGTCGAAGAACAGTGTCCCCAGAATCACGACCAGGAGCAGGCCGATCACCCCTTCGATCACCGACAGACCGACCGCCGTCGCAACCTGGGTGGATCGGTAGTTGAGGGGACGTGTCAGCTCGCGGGTAATCTCCCCGGTTCGGATCGTGACCATCATCTGCCCGCCGACGCGCCAGCCGACGAGCGCGTTGAGACCGTATGCGATCAGGATGTAGGTCCGCATCTCGTCCCAGGTGTAGCCGGCAATCGCCCCGGATTCCAGGAACGCGGCATCCCACAAGGCGTAGAGGATGAAGACCCAGATGAAGGTGATCGCGATCTGGAAGAGGGCCGTGACGCGATAGGCAATCGCGGTCTGCATCCAGGTCAGGGCGATCGCCAGGTACCTGGGTCGACGCTTGCCGATGGTCGTGGGGAATGTGGCGACGATGCTGGCGCCCTCTCGTGTTCAGCTCACGTTTTGATGCAAGGCGCCGAGTATACACCGGTCGGTTCGACTGAAAAAGGCCGGTCTCCAACTCGACCACACCAGCAATCGTAGGGGCGATACCCCCGGCATGCAGGATGACTGGCCAACCGCAATGTAGGGGTGTCCGCCTGGGACGCTTGCGTGACCCGCCTATCTACCCGGATGTCTGTCGTTGGGATCGAAGAAAGTCCTCGACATCGAACCGTTCCGCCGGATCGCTCTGCTCGCCTCCGACGAGCG
>JACCUV010000294.1 GCA_013698495.1 Chloroflexia bacterium | reverse complement strand
CAGGTTTTGTCCTGGAGGATCGATCTGGTTGGCGTTCGCGGTCGCCGGAGATCGACCGTAGTCGACCTCAAGACCAGCTTCGTCCAGGGCAGTCACAACATTGACCAGGCTGTACATGCCGGCGGCGGCGGTCGGCGCGGGGCGCTCGTCATCGTTCTCGACATTGTCGCTGTACCAGAAATAGACGGCGGCGGCCGCAAACCCCAGCGCCGCGACAAAGAGGACGATGCTGAGAATGTGCGGTCCGCGTCGCCGCTGCAGAGAACTGGATTGATCCGTCATTGGGGGCGGCCTCGTACGCACGTTCAATCGGGCGACATGACGCTGCGCCATGCGGTGACATTGCGGGCGCCACTTCGTCTATCGGATGGTACGCCGAAGTCGGTCGGATCGGCCACTTTCGATCGACGGTAGCGTCCGGATCGGGACGGATGGCCGATGCACGAAAGGCATGAACCAGACAATATCCCGATATCATCATAATCTCTTGACTATACATGCGAATATCGCTATACTCTTATACATAAGAGATCGGACAGAGGTCCGTGACATGTGCCGACGAAGATGCCGGCAGGAGCAACACACCACCAATGAACGCGATTCTTCGTTTCTTCAATGTCGGCGGCAAGCGAATCAAGTCCACTTCGACCCGGTTCGATCGATATTACATCGGCGTGCTGGAGACCGGAGCCGGGTACCCGACGGCCGACGAGGCCCGCAAGGACCTCAACAACTACGACAACTCCTTCTCGGTGTACGGCTGGCCGCGTTAGCGGTTTCCTGACCCGTGGGGCGGCCCTCCTCGCCCGGCGGCGTCAACCAGCGCCACGGCGCCAAACCAACCGGATTCATCCAAATGGCCCCCTGTACTTCGGTACAGGGGGCCATTTGCGTGTATGCCGATGTCGCCGAATTCAATCGTCAACGTGCATGTCGACGTGTGGCGCCAAGTCTCTTGACTATGGCAACTGGCTCTGGATTGCCGATGGTGTGACCTGTTCGGCGAGCAGTTGCACGAAACGTGCCTGCCGCCTGATTTGCCCATCAGCCAATGCGGGGCCGGAATCGTCTTCCAGGTCAAG
Organism: Chloroflexia bacterium; assembly: GCA_013698495.1. Classification (GTDB taxonomy): domain Bacteria; phylum Chloroflexota; class Chloroflexia; order Thermomicrobiales; family UBA6265; genus JACCYX01. The sequence goes on along the minus strand of JACCUV010000294.1, from coordinate 1,397 downwards.
CCAGGCTCCGAGCAGATCGTAGCCGACGTGATAGGTGAAGATGTACGCTCGCCACAGCGGGTCGCTGATGAACGAGTACCGGTGACGCGCTCGCTCTGGTGTCTCAATGGCGTATTTCACGATGTAGTCGACGACGTCGTTCTCGGCGGCGCCATCCTCATGCAGCAGCAGGGCGGCATTGCCCGCGACTGACTTCAGCGCCCGCTGGGCATCGGCAATCTGGCGCTCGCGCGCGGGATCGACGTCAATTCCGGTGGGTCGGTACAGGTGTTCCTGGAGCCAGGCGGCGGCTTCTTCCGGGGTGAAGACGATTGACTCGGCAAGCGTGGCGATGCCCTCCGAGATCACGCACTCGGGGGTGTTGATGAGCTGGATCGCATGCTCGCCGAAGCCCTGCTCCAGGAACAACCGTTGCTCCTTGATCGCGTGCTCGGTGTGGTGACCGGGATAGCCCTCGTGGCAGATCAGGTCGAGCAAGGCGTTGGCTTGAATCGGCAGGTCGGTGTTGACCTCGATCAGGGAACGGCAGTCTCCCAGATACCAGTTGTATCCGCTCCACGGCTGGTTCGAGACCATGGAGACCTCGATGCCCTCACCGTCCGGCAGGGGAGCGAACGTCGACGACCGTGACCGAACCTCGGTGGCGATGGTCTCGATCATCAGCCGGGCAGTGTCGACTGGAATCTCGAATTGGGCCCGCCAGGCGATCATCCGTGCGGCGACATCGCCCTCGCCGGGGAGGGCGTCGCCGAGGGCGGCGATCGCCTCGTCGTAGGCAGCGGTCGGGATCGCCTCGGGCTCGATGTCGAAGAGGAGTCGGATTTCGTCGCGGTAGGCGATCTCCTCGCCGTTGAGCTTGCGACAAATGGTGTGCAGGGCTCGAATTTGGGCGGTGAGGTAGTCGGTCCGCGAGGGCGGAAGCTCCGCCGCCTCCACGTCGCCGAGAAGCGAGGCCGCCCGGTCGAGGAGGTCGGTCCGGCGAGCGCCACTTCCTTGATCTCTGGTGGACCGAAGTACGCGTCGACTGTGCCCGGGTTGTGCCGCTCGATCCCGAACCCGAGCTCGACGTAGCGGCGGGAGAGTTCGTCAAGTTCCTGTGTCATGACTGTGCCCCTATGAGTACGACCGGGGCTGCGCGTCTCTTGAGCGTGACGCGTTGATGAAGACTTCGCCGTGGCCTCACCAAAGCTTCTTGCCGACGGGCTCGCCGAACGAAACCATCTCATGTGTGTTGTCGTCGGTGATGCCTGCGATCAACGCATCGAGGCCGTACGAGACCCGGCGAACCGGCGCCACAATCACGACTCCGTCCTCTTCCCGGATATCGACTTCCTGATCGATTTCAAGATGCGCAGCCTCCATGATCGATGCTGGAACGTTCGCCGACTCACGGACTC
>JACCUV010000233.1 GCA_013698495.1 Chloroflexia bacterium | reverse complement strand
GTTGGATCCCTGTGAACCGAGCATTTCCTCGATCAGGTCGTAGAGGCGTCGAAAGTAGGCCTTGTACGCTTTCATTTGCGGAACTGTTCCTCGATAGTTGACCTGGTTGGTTCAGGTTTTCATGGAGACGGGGATGAGGAGCGCGCCACCCGCCGACAATTTTCGCATAGGAGAGGCTCGAGATCACGTTCGTTGACTTTCGCGCGGCGCATGCGATGATCGGGAAACATCGTCTCCAAACGTTTGTCGAGGAGTTTGACATGACCATTCCAACTCGTCCCTTTGGCAACAGTGAAGAGCACGTTTCCCTGCTCGGATTGGGTGGCGCCCATATCGGAAATCCGTCAGCGGAAGAGGGCATCCGGATCGTGCACGAGGCGATCGATGCCGGTGTGACCTTTCTCGACAACGCCTGGGAATACAACGACCGCGAGAGCGAGCGGCGGATGGGAAAGGCACTGGCCAGGGAAGGGTACCGGTCCAGGGCGTTCCTGATGACGAAGGATTGCGCCCACGATCGCGTCGCCACGCACTCGATGCAAAAGCTCGAAGAGAGCCTGCAGATGCTGCAAACCGACTACCTTGATCTGTGGCAGATTCATGAGGTTGTGTGGGAAGAAGATCCTGACCGGATTTTCGCGCCAGGTGGATCGGCCGAAGCCATGCTTCGGGCCAAGGAACAAGGGAAGGTCCGCTACATCGGCTTTACCGGCCACAAGCATCCCGACATTCATCGGCGGATGCTGGAGCAGGGTTTCCCCTGGGATGCGGTGCAGATGCCGCTCAATGTGCTCGACGCGCACTACGCCAGTTTCGAGCGGGAAATCGTGCCTCTGTGTCAGGAGCAGGGCATCGCCGTTATCGGCATGAAGAGCAACGCCGGTGGTCACCTGAACGACACGCATTTGGGAATTGCACCTGAGGATGCCCTCCGCTACGCAATGAGTTTGCCGGTTGCGACGGTTGTTTCCGGGATGACCTCACTCGAGGTGTTGCGAAAGAACATTGCGGTGGCGGATGGATTCGAACCTCTTGCCAATGACGAGCGCGCGGATTTGCTCTTGCGCAGCGCGCCGCACGCCGACGGCGCCGTCGCCGAACCGTTCAAATCCAGCCGGGTCTTCGAGGGCAAGGAGGGTCGCCTCGCCAACGGGTATCCGCTCAGTGGATAGGAGCACGCTCTGCTGAGCATGCGTGGTTTCAGATCGTCGTCCGGCGCGAACAGTATCGACCGTGCCTCCTCCAGCATTGGCCGGCCGACCCAAGGGCGCCCAGTGCCGAACTCGGACCTTGCCGAGCAATCGGGCTAGCCTTCCAGCGCGCATTCTTCGAGAATGGATTGCGGCAGCGTTCCGAGCGTCAAATCCAAGGCCTGTTCCTGACCGTCACGGATGAACGTGATTTCCACGGTGTCTCCTGGCAGGTAGTCGAGCAGGATTGCCGCCAGACCCTGCTGCAGGCTGATCTGCCGACCATCGATTTGAAGGATAATGTCTTCCTCTTGAAGCCCGGCTTCGTTTGCTGGTCCATCGAATGGAACGGAGGCCACAAAAATGCCGCCGGGAATGTCGAGGCCGATTGCAGCGGCTTGTCCCGAATCGAGGAAGCTCTGGGAAATGCCAATGTACGGCGCCGAAATCTGACCATCCTGTATCAGTTGCTGGGCGATCACGGCGACGAGGTTGCTGGGGACCGCAAAGAAGAGACCCTGAAGTGGCAGCCCGGCCATATCGGTCGGCAGCCCGAGCGTGTTGACCCCAATCACCTCACCGTCGAGGTTGAAAAGTGGTCCACCGGAGTTGCCCGGGTTGATCGCGGCATCGTGCTGGATCAGGTTGGAGTAATTCTGGCAGTTGGAGAAGCCGCCGAAGTCGTCACGGTTGAGGGCGCTAACGATGCCGGAAGTCACGGTGTTGGTGAATTGCCCGAGCGGAGAGCCGATCGCGACCACTGGTTGACCTGGTTGGAGTTCGTTGGAGTCGCCAAGGGTTACGACATCGAGCACCTCGTTCGAGTCGATCTTGACCACGGCGAGGTCGTCACGAGGGTCGATGCCAATGAGTTCGGCCTCGACCAGATTGCCGTCAAACATGGCGACGGCGAACTCGTTGCCGCCGGAGACGACGTGCCAGTTCGTGACGATGTGGCCTTCCTCGTCGATCACAAAACCAGTGCCGGTGCCTTGCTGGATCGTTTGCTCCGACCCGAAAGCATCTTCAAGGACGGAAAGATTGTGGACGGTGACGACGGCAGGGTTGACCTCTTCGACAAGGTCGACGACTGACAGCGGTTCCGATTGGAATGCCGCAAAGAGGGGAGAGACGACCTCGTTTCCTGACGCTGAAACGTTGTCCGAATTGCTGGTCCAGACGACCGATGCCAGCAACATGCCTAATACCAACACGGGAACCGTCAATCGTCGGAAGGTGGACTCAATCGATCTCAACATCATGTTTCTGGTCCTTTGCTGGTGAAGGTTCGTATCACCCAAATGGATCGGCAATTTCACACTCAAAGCATAAACCAACGTCG
>JACCUV010000224.1 GCA_013698495.1 Chloroflexia bacterium | reverse complement strand
GTGGTGTCCCCGGTTTCGGTGAAACTCCAGGTGCCGATCAGGCCGCGGAACCCTTCGGTCGTAAACATCGCGTCAAGGATCGCGGCGCGGTCGTTCACCCCCGCCCGGTCGATTCCCTGCAAGGAGACGACCGCTGCTTCGAAAGAATACGCCGCGTACGCGTCTGGTTCGTGACCAAGGATTTCCCTGATCGAATTATACCATTCGGCGCCGACGCCCTCGAGTTCGTTCGCGGGCAAACCGCCAAACGTCAGGTACATGCCCTCGGCGGCATCGCCAGCGCCGTCGATGAACGCCTGGTTGATGAGTCCGTCCGGGCCCATGATTGCGACGTCGTCAACGGACATCACCTCGCGAAGATCCTGAAGCAACTTGCTGGCGTTGAGGTTCACGATCGCGCTGATGTAGACAATGGCAGGCGCCGCGTTGGCGATCTTCGTCGCCAGCGCCTGATACTCGGGGGCATCGGCCAGGAACGCTTCGAACCCGAGGATTTCACCGCCAATTTCCTCGAAGGTGGTCTGGAACACCGTCGCCAAACCCTGTCCATACGTTTGGTTGTCATGCAACACGTAGGCAGTCTGCGCGCCAAGGCCATTGAATGCGAAGTTTGCCGAGGCGCCACCCTGCAGATCGTCGGCCGGGACGACGCGCATGTAATTGCGCACTCCGCTCGGATAGAGCACTTCCGGATAGCCTTCTTCGTTGGCCTCGTTTTCCTTGGTGAGCTGGACCGCCGTGTTCGCCGGCGAAATCATCGCCATTCCGGCCTCGTTCATAATCGGAATCGACGCAAGTGCGGCGCCCGAGTTGTAGGTCGCGATGTAGACCATCGCATCTTCGTCGTTAATTACCTGTGTCGCGTTGTTCGCTTCCACAGCCGCATCCCAGGCGCCATTGTTGGCGGCGATACCATCATCGAGCGCCTCGTAGGTGATCGCGTAACCACCGGCCGCGCCGCCCCAGATGTCGACCGCCATCTGGACCGCGGCAACCGAATCGCCGCCGATTTGCTCGGAGGCGCCGCTCAGCGGCCAGGACGAGTAGAGGTTGATCACGCCCTTGTCAGTGCCCGTAATGTGCTCGACGCCCTCCGCCCCGAGATTCTCTGGCGTCAATCCGCCCGACACGGCCGGAGTGGCAGCGGGTGTCGCATCCTGCGCGGCAACCGTGCCGGCTAATACCGATCCTGCCGCCGCCGCCGAAATACCCAATGCGAACGAGCGCGCGAGGAACGTGCGACGGTCGATCGCGCCGCTTCGTACCTGCTCAATAAGTGTCTCAAAACGCGGGTTTGTCATTCGATGATTCCTCCAGCTTCGATCGCCTGCGCGACCAGGAAACGTTGTGCGCCGTGGAGTCCATCTCCGTGCGCGCGCCTTTCGGCCCTCATTCCGCGCCAGCCGCGGCGTTTGCGGTCTGGCTCCTGACCCATGTTCCTGTAGTGCAAAACCTCCTCGTCCCGCGGCACTACAGCGTGCCGCTCTTTCCTTGTACCCGATGATCTGGTAGTAGTTGCGGAGAATAGACGGTTTTTCGTTGCGGTGTCAAATACCCTCGGCCGATTTACTCACCTGTCGCGGCTTCACCCAGTACTTTCGGCCGGTTGTCTGCCCGTACCAATGGCCATAGGCGTCGAAAAATTGACTCCGGAATTGGCAGTTCCGAGCAACATCAACCACATCCATCGCCGTGGCGCCGTGGCACGCTGGACACACTGAAGGAACGGGGTTGAGGCAGTCGATTCCACGTCGTCGAGATGCGTCCGAACTTCCTGCCTCCACTCCAGTGGTGATCGTGGGCGGCGGAATCGTTGGGGTCGCCTCGGCCTGGTTCCTCAGGCAATACGGCCTGGAGGCGATCGTGGTCGAGGCTGCCCATGACATCGGTGTCCGCACGACAGCGATGTCAGCCCACTGCATTCGCGCCCAATTCAGTGATCGAGACAACATCGCGATGATGGCCGAGAGTCTCGATTTCTACGAGCACTTCAACGAGCGATTGGGCACCGACCGCTCTGACGCATCGATCGGCCTCTGCCAGCAGGGATACCTGTTCGCCTCGACCGATCCCGCCGACACCGGAGTCTTCGCATCTCGCATCGCCACGCAGCGGGCGGCAGGGCTGGACGACGTTGAGTTGCTCACCGGCGAGGAGGCGCGGCAACGTTTTCCATGGCTGAGCGACGAGATCGCGGTGGCGACGTTTCGAAGCCGCGACGGCTGGATCGACAGTAGACTGGCAGTGGAGGCGATCGCCGCCGCCGCGCAGGTTCCGATTTTCCTGAACGTGTCCGCGAGCGAAATCCTCGTCGAAGCCGGCGCCGTCATTGGCGTGAACACCTCCGCTGGAACAATCGCCACGGACACGGTGGTGATTGCCGCCGGACCGTTCTCTCGGGAACTCTCGCCCGAGCCGCTCCCGATCTCGCTTTGGCGGCGGCATCGCCTGATCGTTGCCGCCAATTCCGCCATTCCCCAAACCGGACCGGTCACAATCGACGCCAACTCCGGATCGCATTGGCGACCGCACCGGGGTGGCGCGTTGCTGGCCTGGGCTCAACCGGAAACGGATCAACCGGCGCAGTGGCCTGTTCAACCCGATCCGGAATTTGTAGAGTTGATCCTCCAAAGTGAAGGTGGTGTCGGTCGCCTCGCTCCCTTCTGGAACGACCTAAGGCTTCGACTCCGGTCCAGCGAGATACTGCTCACCGCTGGGCAGTACACGATGACTCCGGACCACCGCCCGTTGATCGGCGCCGCGCCGCGAACCCGTGGTCTCTATCTCAACACCGGGTACAGTGGTCACGGCATCATGGGAGCCCCGGCCGGAGCCCGCATCCTCGCCGAGGCGATGACCCGGAGCAACGATGGCTCCCACCCGTTCGCGCCCAACCGATTCGACGGGCAAACGGACAGTCCAGACATCGAACAGGTCGTGATCTAGAGGGCGAGGAATGTTGATCGATTCGCGGTGCACCAGTTCAGAAGGTGTCATTCCGACAAAAAGGAGGAATCCTGGGATCTCGAACGATCCAAATGTGACCTGTCAACCTTTATGACTTCAGCCTGGCCAACGCCTTTCGTCACCCCGGAGTATGTGTGCGTGTCAGCATTCCAATTC